>JBCBHT010000176.1:0-15307 GCA_038525335.1 Cyanobacteria bacterium J06621_15
GGGTTGGGCTTGGGTTAGCTGGTTTGGGGTCATTTCTGCCTATAATACGCTTTCTTCTTTGATTATTTCCAGTCGAACCTTCGCTGTTTGAATTATCTCTATTAGCAATAACTTGAGGATTTTCGCTACTACTTCCAGAACCTTCATTGGTAGGTTTTTCAACAGTAGAAGGTCCTTGATTATTTTCAGTCGAATCAGTATTGTTCTCATCAGAGGAGGTATCCTCAGAAGGAGATTCGCTGGAGATTACAGGTCGAGGTTTATCGTTATTATCTACAATTTCATCTGTAGAAGCTGTATTTTCTGGTGTATTTTCCTTACTTTCTTCCTCAACTTCTTTTGGAATTTCGGGTTTAATCTCAGGAGGATTTTCTACAGGTTCGGGAATTGGTTCTATGGTTTCAGGTTCGTTAACAGGAGACTCTAACTGTGGTTCAATAACAGGTGATTGTATGGTTGGTTGTTCGATTGGTTCTATTAATGTCGTTTGAGTATCTTGAGGAGTTTGAGGGACTTGAGCGACTGGTTCTGGTTGTTCTACCGGAGGAATTTCTTCAGGTTCTACTGATGGTTCTGGTGTGGGTGTTGTTTCTTGTTCTGGTTCATCAATAACAACAATTTCAATCGGTTCATCTGCTTCGACAAATTGTTTTTCCTTGAATAAATAGGGTAAGGAAATAATACCTAATATATGAGCGATAATTGAAACGGAAAAACTGTAAATCAGAAATTTTTTGAGTTTTCTTGATTCTTTTTCGTGCTGCTCGATACAAGTTTGCGATATGCTCATATTCAACTCCTTAACCCATTTTTAGAACTAACACCGCAACCGATTTAATAATATTGCAATATTAATTTATACAATTAAAAAATTCTAATAAGCAAGACACAAATTCAATAAATAAACTTCTACTAAATGAATAAAAAATTCTTGCGACTAATTCTCAATATAACGATTATCGTTCAAAGTATCAATAGAGATATAATCCTAGAAATTTTATTTGATTGATTATAAAAAAATGTTCAGCAAATAAATA
Source organism: Cyanobacteria bacterium J06621_15 (assembly GCA_038525335.1). Taxonomy (GTDB): domain Bacteria; phylum Cyanobacteriota; class Cyanobacteriia; order Cyanobacteriales; family Nostocaceae; genus Rivularia. The sequence continues at coordinate 1,038 of JBCBHT010000176.1, forward strand.
TAAATAGAAATTGTGAGCGAGAAATAAAACTTCCCACTCCAGCATAAAAATTTGCGACAATTTGAATTACTTGTTTGCAACTTCTCTTAGTTGAGTAGTAACTTCTTCGACGGTATCAATACTTGTAGGACTAATTAAACCATCGTGGTGAAATAGATATACCTGGTTATTTTGTGTTGCTTTCAATTTGCTCCAGAAAGGAAGTTTTTTCAATTCTTCTGGATTAATGTCGTCAGATTCAATTAAGAAAATTTTGTCGGGATTTGCTGTTAATATTTTCTCTTGTGAAAGTGTCAGATAACCTTGAAATCTGGTATTTGATTGTAAGTCAGCAGTCATATTTTGATATTTGAATTTATTCAATAAGTCTCCAGCCCAACTATTTTTGTTAGGAGATAATACCGGAACTCTACTAACTAACATTAAAACAGATTCTCCATTCTCGGGAATATTAGTTAAAAATGATTTGTATTGATTTAATATCGGCTGGGGATTTGCACCGATACTAGTTGCTAATTGTTTTGTGATATTTTCTAAATCTTGCCAACTGCTAGTTTGATGAGAAACAGTATCAATTCCTAATTCTTTTAATCGGTTTAAAGCTTGGGATTGAAATAGTTCCGAACCAATTACTAAATCCGGCTTTAAAGCCACAATTTTTTCTAGGTTAACATTACCACGAGCGCCAACTCTAGGAAGTTCGGTAAATTTCGTGCTTTTAGAAATATATCTACCGTTGGGGACTGCAACTAATTTATCTTTATCTAAATTATAAATTAAATCTGCTGCTAAAGGAGTTAATGCGACTACTCTTTTAGCTAATTTAATTGGTTGTTTTGCATTCTCTTGGGTTGTATTTTCAACTTGATTAACCGTGTTTGTTTTGTTTGAGCAAGCAATTAAACTAAGACTTAATAATAATGCAGTTGCCAAAGCCGTGAATTTTGTTTTCATAGTTTAACTCAAGGGTAATTAAGATTAGAGATTACAGAGTATTAATTTGAAGGTTCTAAAAGTTTGTAGTAAGGGCTTTAGCCCTTATAGCAATAAATCGCTTACTACAAACGGTTAGAATTAATTGGGTTTTTATAACCTTAAAAACTCCAATTCAGACCAACAGCAAAATTAGTTCCTGGTTGAGCATAACGACCGCGCTGTGCTTCAAAAGCTCGGGAATTTGTATCGATAGTATTAACATCTGAATATTGATAATACTCAGCATCAAAAATGTTGTAAATTCCAGCAGTTAGAGTTAGATTGGGATTTATTTTGTAGTAACCAATCATGTCTACTAACATATAAGCTTCTGGTTCGTAGGGGTCAATAAGACTTCTGCTACTTTCTGGTTGACCAACAACAATACTTCTGGGGTTTACAAAGTTCCCTTGTTCTCTTGCTTTCGCAACAAAAGTACCAATTAAATCCGCTCCCCATTTATCATCGGGTGACTGATAACCAAGTCCCAAAACTGCTTGTAAAGGTCCAACAGTTGAAAGGGGTTTATCCTCAGTTAAATCGTTACCCACCTGGAAACCCAAACCACCTTTTAAAGCGAAACCTCCGGGTTGAGAATTAAATCGGTAAGCAGCTTTAATTTCTAAACCATAAATTTCTGCTTCCGATACGTTTTTAGTCTGGAAAACTTGGAAAGGTACGGGAGTAATTGAACCGATATCATTGTTGTCGTAGCCAATTAAAGCAGCTCTTTCAATGAAATTATCGTAGCGGTTGTAGAAACCAGTGACATCAAAATCAAACTTTTGGGAACGACTGCGTAATCCTAATTCAAAGTTGTTGCTGGTTTCTGATTTAATGTCTGGATTGGGAATACCTTTATGAGGACGGAAAGGAATATCAGCCCGGAAAGAAAAGTTTGCTTCGTCGAATACAGGTGGACGAAAACCGCGAGAATAACGACCAAACAAAGTTAAACCAGGATTCGCTTCGTAAACAATACCCAAGCTAGGATTAATAGCTGATTCAGAAAAGTCTACAGCATCATTTCCCTTCTTAGTAAACTCTGGATTATTTTCTGTTGAGAGTCTGTAGGAATCAAAACGCAACCCTGGAATTACTTTGAATTTGCTATTACTAAAAGCAATCTCGTCCTGTAAGTAAAGTCCAAAACGGAAAGTGTTACTGTCAGGAAAATCTTTTTGAGGATAACCACGAGAATCAACTCTAGTACCTGTAGTAGTATCGAAGCGGAGATTATTACGTTCGTTGTAGGTATTAGAAATATCTAAACCATAGCTCAAACGGTGATTGGTATTTCCCCAATCAAAATCGCTACGAAGTTTAACGTTGGCTCCAAAGCTTCTGTCTGTAAGGTCTTTTTCTTCCTCTTGGGAGCCAATTCTACCCCTACTATTAGTCTTCCTGAAAGTTTCTTCTTCTGTGAATACGTTTTGGAAGTAAACATGAGTTCTAGCAAATTTTACCCAGGAATCGCTATCGGGTTTATCGAATTGATAGGCTAAACTCAAACGCTGACGATTGGTGGTAACTTTTTCTTCCAAGTCTGTACTTGAGAACTCAAAAGCCAAACCGGGTATATTAGCAGTAGAAAATTTACTGTCAGTGACGTTATTGAATATTTCCCCGGTAAACTCGACAAAGCTTTGCTCGTCGATATTATAAGTAACCTTACCCAAGAAATTGTTACGAGTCTTGTCTTGGTCATCTTGATAGATGCTGTTACCATTACCGACTTCAAATTCACTACCATTCCGACGAGTATAGATAAATAGAGTATCGATATCATCAAATCGGTTAGCCTGTGTAATAGTTCCAAACAGACTTTTATCTTTAGAACCATAACCAGTCCGAACATTAGTATAAGAGTCTTTATCTAAAGTATCGAGTAAATTACCAGCCTCAGCAGTTTTGAAATTAACAGTTCCTCCTAAAGCATCGCTACCACTTTCCCCAGAATTATTACCCCGGAAAATTTCTAAAGCTTTAAGAGTTTCGATATCTACATAATCTCGTCCAAGTTGACTGCTACCATAACTAAACTCACCAGGTAAACGAATACCATCAACTTCCATCTGGACTCGATTTCCACCCAATCCGCGAATATTTACCCCTTGTAAACCCCCACGAGTATTATTAGGAACCGAAACCCCCGGTTCGTAACGTACTAAATCTCTAACATCTCGTGCTTGTTGTTTCTCTCTTTGCTCTGCATCGATAACAGTGACATTCGCAGGTATATCCTCAACAGAATCTTTTTCACCAACAACAACTAATTCTATTGCTTCACCTTGCTGATTATTCTGTAGTCTACTTGCTAGTACCTTATTATTTATCTCGAAAACTAAATTACCATTGCTTTCAACTCGTTTAATATTTGGTAATTTATTTTCCCCGATTATTTTGACCTCAACTTCTGTCTCACCTACTTGTTTAACGCTAACTGAATTAACTTTCGCTCCCAGCTTCTCTTGATAGAATTCTCTACCATTAGGAAGATGCAATTGAGCGTTATTCAATTTAATAATAATTACAGATTTATCTGAGATTATTGTCTTGCTTTTAACAGCATTAAGATTGGAAGTTTCGAGAGATAATTTTAATCCGCTGTCAGTTTTTTCTAACTTGATTCCAGATATTTTAGTTATCCGTGAATTTTGAGAAATTATTACTGGAGAATTATTTTTCAGACCATCAGATTCAGAAGCAGCGAAAGCAACAGGAACAGTTAAAGCAAGCGAAACTGTTGCTAGAGAAAGACTCAATAGCAAATCAACTTTTCTCATTATTTCTCCTCACAATTAATTATCTTGCAGCACGAAAAATGCCAATAGTTGAAAAACTATTTGACAAGAGAAATATCTGTAGAGACCCTTAATGAATAAGAATAAATTCTAGAATTAAATATTCTGAAACACAGAATACTTACTAAGTTAACTTTATCTCAAGTAACTATTAATACAGTATTATATGCTTTCGGAATGTGGTAAGCAAAAGACATGCTGTCATAGTTAATCGGCTTCATACAATGATGCGTAGAATACAATTACCTGTTGTCCAAAAGCTAACTATCAAATCGCTTTTATAGGACAAATTTGTTTACCAACAGGAGTATCCATCACAACAACTTCTAAACCAAAAACTTGTCGAATATTATCTGGATTCATTACAGTATTTGTTTCTCCATCAACCCAAATTTCACCACTCAAAAGCATTGCTAATCTATTACTGTATCTAGCCGCTAAATTGAGTTCGTGTAATACCGTAATAATTGTTAAACCTTGTTCTAAGTTTAATTTTTTTAGCAATTCTAATAACTGTAACTGATAGCGTAAATCTAAATATGTCGTCGGTTCATCTAATAGTAAAACCTGGGGATTTTGAGCCAAAGCTAAAGCTAAAAAAGCTCTTTGTCGCTCTCCACCAGATAATCTTTCTACCGGACGATTTTTAAACTTTTCAATTCCAACAGCATGAATTGCTGATTCTACTTTATCTCTATCTTGAGCATCTAATTCCCATTGCCACCAACTTTGATGGGGATTTCGTCCCAAACCCACTAATTGATAAACAGTTAAACCAGCAGGAACGGTTTGCTGTTGCGGTAACAGTGCCATTTTTTGCGCTACTTCTACAGCACTTTGATTGTGAATTGCTTTTCCATCCAATAAAACTCTTCCCTTTTGTGGAGAAAGAATTCTGCTAATAAGCTTAAGTAAAGTTGATTTTCCAGAACCATTAGCACCAACCAAACTTAACCACTCACCGCTAGCAATATCAAAATTAATGTTACGAACAATTGGTTTTTTAGAATAACCACCAGTTAAATTGTTGACTTTTAATGACATAGTCTTTGGTTGATAGTTGATAGTTGTTAGTTGTTAGTTGTTAGTTGATGATCCACACCCTTCGGGTGAAAGTTGATAGTTGTTAGTTGATAATTGATAATTGATAATTGTTAATTGTTAATTGTTCACTGCTCACTGTTCACTGCTAACTGTTCATTGTTCCAGAACCACGATACAACAACCAAATAAATAAAGGAGAACCGAGTAAAGCTGTTACAGCACCTACGGGTAACTCTACTGCTCCCAAACGAGAAAGTAAATCTGCAAAGGTTAGTAACCAAGCACCCCCCAAAGCTGATAGCGGTAAACACAAACGATAATCGGTACCTACCAATAACCTCACTCCATGAGGAACTACCAAACCCACAAAACCAATCAATCCAGCAATACTTACCGCTCCTGCTGCTAACAATGTCGCTACAGCACCAATCATAATTCGACTTCGTACCAGAGAAACTCCCAAACCTACCGCTAAATCATCACCTAAAGCCAATACGTTAACCCACCGTGCTAACAAACATCCTGCAACTAATGCAACCAACATATAGGGAGCAGCTATTCTAACTTCATTCCAACCTCGTCCGTTTAAGCTACCGATTAGCCAGTTTAAAGCTTGCTGTACTCTACCGTCTTCTGCTAAAAGCAATAATGTACTCTGAAGCGCACCCAATAGCGAACTAACCGCAACTCCTCCCAGTATCAATTTTTCAACTCTAATTCCTCCCTGTCCGCGACCAAGGAAGATAACTGTAATTGCAGTCAAAATTGCTCCTAGCCAAGCTGCGAGAGGAACCCAAGCAGTCCATAATTCTAAAACAATCATTGCCACACTCACTAAACCCGCACCAGCAGAAATACCGAGAATAAACGGACTTGCTAGACTGTTTCGCAACATTCCTTGCAATAATGCTCCCGACATTCCCAAAGCTGCACCTACTAACATAGATGCCATAATTCGCGGTATTCGCAAATCCCAGACAATTGTTTGTTTTAATGGGTCACCTTTACGCAATAATGCTTGCCAGATATCTGATAAGCTCATGCTCACCGCACCTTGAGATATAGATAGTGCTAGGGTAATAATCAGAGCAACACTGAGTATTAGAACAGCAGTAAGTAAACGACTATTAATTATATTTTGATTGGTTTCGTGCATTTTTTTTCTAGCGACTTTATTTAAGAAGTATAGCAACCCTAAATAAAATAACTTAGAATTGCTATATAGCAAATTAACTTTTAGCTGTAGGGAATAAAATTATAATAGTTTAAATACATCTAAATAAATTTCCACCATTTCCACCAAGGACGATGATTCATATTAGTAATTTTGGTTTTTGGTTCAAAGTCCAAACAATTAATTGCTGATTCTGTACAAGCTGCAACTGGATGTACGGTACATTTTAAACGATAGTCATTAGTGAAGAAATCACATTTAGAGCAAGGAATTTGATGCAGCTTTCTCAAATGAGTGATACCATGTTTAAATGCTTGGAAAATACTTACGAGAAACATCAATATCATTGAAACCCACAAGCATATAAAGCAAATAGTTAGCATAAATTAATTTCTGTGAGATTTTGACTTAGTATTTAGGGTTTGAGATTATTAATTATTAATATCGATGATTATTCTCATTGATTTGCAGTAAAATTCACCCTCCATCAATATAGAGTTGATGATGCAAATACAATTTTTTTCTTGTAGAGAATACTGACCAAAGTAGCTTTCTACAAATATGAAATTTAGTTAGCTCATGTCTAGATTAATCCTTCTAACCTTAATATTTATAGCCATATCTTTACCCAAACCTATACGTTGATTGTCTGCAATAACTATCACAGAACCAGTGGTAGTACGACTGATAACCTGAATTTCTTTTCCAGGGAGTAAGCCCATATTTTTCAATTCTTCAATACAATCTATAGGAAGAATATCTACAACTAAGATAATCTCTCCAGCCTGAACCTGTGACAGAAAAATAATATCATCAGATTCTAGGTAATTTGATAAAGTAGAATTCTGATTTAGCTCCTCACCAGAATCTCCACAGAAGAATTTAAATCCTTGCCATGATGTTGATTTTTCGGGGTTTTTATCTAAATCATCATCACCTCTCATCATATACTCCCTTATTGATTTTAAATATCAACAATGGCTTTAGCCATTATTGTAGTTATAGTATTCGTTATTTCATAGCCTATCACTAAGGATTCTCAATTAGTGATAACTAAATCACCAACTGTAAAATAATACTCTAAAAAAAATATTAATTATTCACTTTTAACCAAGGGTGAGTAAATTCACATCGTTGTAAATTGAAAAACCTTTGATACAGCATATTTGATTTTGGTGAGGTACATTCAGACGGGCAGGGATGTCCCGAACTTTGACGGGAAGAACATCTCCCCGTCAAGTTCTCTCCATCTCACAAGAGTTTTAGAGTATAGTTATGTACCTCATTTAACTGCAAAGCGCTGTATCATGTTCGGCTGATTACTTACTATATGGCTTGGGTATTAGATTTATTTCTCATTACCAATTACCAATTACCAATTACCAATTACCAATTCTCATCGTCTTTGTTTTCCATTACCAGAGCTCCATCGAGATATTTATAAAGTAACGAACTAAAATTTTTAGTTATATATCTATCTAATATCTATCTATGATTTTTTTAATCATGGATTTTCAATAAGCTTATCAAGATAATAATATTAGTCTGTGATAATCAAGCTACTAATATCTTCTTTTGGTAGATACTTATGTTGTGAAATCAAGAAAAAACAATTGACAAACTATCTCAACTAATTTATATTGATTATTTATACATCAGAATGTTAGTTTTTTAACAAAATATTGTGTTAACACCAGCAGTTAGCACATATTCTACACTCCGCTCACACCGAGTGTTTACGTTTTGCACAAGTTAAAAAACATGGATGGAAGCATATTCCCCTCAATGCAGATGGTGTTGGTTGACGGTTGTTTTGTTCAACCGCTAATCAAAAGATTTTCTTGTAGGTTCAGCCTCGCTTGAACTTACAAGTTTTTTTATTTTTTTTAATTGCTGTTTGTATAAAGTAGTTATTGATAATTATAGTCAATAACCTTAAATTAAAATACACAACTAAATTGATGCGAACATCCTACATAGCAATTAGAGAAATGTACCATAATCCTTGAGAATAATTGCTGATGTAGTGAAAAGTACGACGGGTGACTGTAGCACAAAAGTATGTAACTATGCTCAACTAAGCGGTTTTAATGACAATGAACCTCAAATATTTGTACGTATTGCTCTTCAACGTTGTACTGTTGAATTTAGGAATTCTACCTACAACATTGGCTGAAACCGTATCACCTGAAGTTAAAAATTTAGAGGATGTAGAACAGTTTAGCACTAGCGCTAGAGATTTACTTCAGGAACCGAAAAGCAACGAAAGTAAAATAGCACAAGCTGAATCCGAGAAAGAGAAAGAAGAAACCGAAGAAGCTGATATCGAAATAACTGTTACCGGGACAAGAAGCGAACGTCCTGTAAAAGATACTCCCGGAAACATTACTGTCATCGAATCAGAGGATGTTGAAAGACAGGTAGTTAATGATTTAGACGATTTAGTTCGCTACGAACCAGGAGTTTCTGTAAGAAGAACTACAAACGGTGGAAGTCAAGATTTTACAATTCGCGGTATCGGTGAAAACCGAGTATTAATTCAAGTTGACGGAATTCGTCAGCCTGATAACTACTTTAGCCGTTCGCGTAACTTTTTTGATTTAGACACCCTCAAAAGAGCAGAAATTATTAGAGGTCCTGCTTCTACCCTTTATGGTAGTGACGCTCTTGGTGGTGCAGTTTCATTTATCACTAAAGACCCAGAGGACTATCTATTACAGGCAGATGGACCTTCATTTGGTAGTGCTAAATATACTTACGACAGTACCGATGAGAGTCGTAAATTTACAGGGATTATCGCAGCAGAAAGCGAAGATGGAAAGCTTCAAGCTTCAGCAGCTTTGACTCGTACTACTGGTTCTGAATTTAAGAACTACGGTACAGCTATAGCTGACCCTCAAGATAGTAGCGACTTAAACTTTATTGGTAAAGTAGTCTATAAACCCAACGACAGCAATACCTTTAAGTTGACTGGAGAGAGATTCACCAGTAGTGTCGATACTAATTTAGTTAACGATTTGGGAACATCTCGCGGTACTACTATTTTTGATAGTTCTGCTAATGATGAAAAGCAGCGTTATCGCGTTAGCTTAGGACAGGATTACAACAATCCCGATAATAGCTTTGTGCAGAAATTTAAATGGCAAGTTTATTATCAGGATGCACAAGCAAACCAAGAAGCTAGCAGCTTACGTGGTAGAGGTCCTGTTGCTACAACTCTTCGAGAGGATGTAAATAGCTTTGAACAGAGTGTATTTGGTGGAGATGCTCAGTTTGAAAGTAGTTTCAAAACCGGTGATGTCAACCATCGTTTAGTTTACGGTTTAGAGCTATTCAACACCGAAACTTCTCGACCTCGAGATAGGACAGAAACAGATTTAAATACAGGTGCAACAAATAAGGTTATAAGTGGTGAACTTTATCCTAACAAAACCTTCCCCGATACTGAAACCTTGAGATTTCGTCTTTACGTACAAGATGAGATTGAATTGGCTAAGAGTCGTTTGACCGTAATCCCCGGATTGAGCTTTGATTATTACAAACTGACAGCGAACCCAGACCAAGATTTTCAAAATATTAACATCAGCAATTATGATGTTGAAGATTTTGATGCATCAGCAATTTCGCCTAAATTAGGTTTGGTCTACAAAGTGACACCAGAATTATCAGCATATGCTCAATATGCTCGTGGTTTCCGTAGTCCTCCCTACGATGATGCGAATATTGCTTTTACTAACTTCGCATTTGGTTATACAGTTCTTCCCAACAATAATTTAGAACCCGAAACCAGCGACAGTTACGAAATTGGTGTTAAGGGTAGTTATTCTCAGTTAGATTTTGGTTTGACTGGGTTTTATAACCGCTTCGACAACTTTATCGACACAAAGGATGTCGGTACAACAACCATTAACGGTCGTCAATATTCACAATTCCAATCTCAAAACCTAGAAGGTGCTGAAACTTATGGTGTAGAAGCTAAAGCTGAATATCGTTTTAGTCCTGGGAAAGAAGGTTTGAGCTTGATTGGTAGTTTAGCTTGGACTGAAGGAAATGACTTTGAAAACGACCAAGCTCTGGCTACTGTAGACCCTTTCAAAGCTGTAGCTGGATTGCGTTATCGCGCACCAGAAGACCGTTGGGGAAGCGAATTAGTGGCTACATTTGTTGCAGCTAATGACCGAGCTCCTAACACTACGGTATCTAGGGGTCAAACAGTGGATTTATTTATCCCTGATGGCTACTTTACTTTAGACTTATTGGGATACTATAAATTCAGCGACAAAGTTACTTTGAATGTTGGTTTATTTAACCTATTAGACGAGAAGTATTGGAATTATCAAAGTGTCAGAGGATTAGCAATTGGTGATTCTAATATTGCACGTCGTACATCACCTGGTTTCAATGCTACTGTTGGCTTGAAAGTTGAATTTTAATTTGTAGCGTTGCACGGAAGGAAGTTTGAGTTAAGCATATAGACGTTGCAATCCAACGTCTATATAAGGAGGGGATAGAGTATTGTAGGGTGTATTATTCTTTGCTGACACCCTACTATTCTTTTTCATTAAAAATGGCGGTTTGGACAAGCAGGGGAGCAGGGGAAGCAGCGTTAGCGGAGCGTGTCCGTTAGGACATAAAGTGCGGTCTTGGGGTCTCCCCCTACGGGTACTCTACGAGAAAGCTTAGTCTAACGACTCACTTCGTGTTCAGCTTGCTGACCCGTTAGGGTAACGCTTACACCACTCCCCTCAACCGAGGGAACCTCGGCACGGGGGTGGATTCACCAAGTGGAGCAACTTTTCAAGAGAGAGGAGCAGGGGGAGAAAAGAATTTTGAGTAAAAATAAACCCTGTAAAATGGCTGAAAAAAAACTACTACTATCTTTATAGATGTATTCAAAACTATAATGAAATTAAATTTACATACTATGATTACAATCATGTCTAAGACTTTCAAAATCCGCACAATTGCTATTTTATTGAATTTACTCTTAATAGCTTGTAATTCCACAACTCCCGAAATTCAAAACTCAGAAAACACTTCTGAATCTTCAAGTACTACAACTCAAGTAAAAGAAAATCAAGCCGATAAACCTAAAATTGAAAATGCCAAAAGAGTTGTTGCTTTAACATCATTATCATCCGATATTATACACAGACTTGATGAGACAAAATTAGTTGGTATTCCCGGTAGTAGACTGCTGAGACAAGATGAAAGATTTAAAGAATTACCAACAGTCAGCGAAGGAAGAACGCAGCCAAATATAGAAAAAATAGTTGCTCTCAAACCAGATTTAGTAATCGGTGCTGTTGGATTCCACGACCAAACTTTTAAGAAGTTAAAGGATTTAGGAATTACTACTTTAGCCAGCCAAACAAATAGCTGGGATGCTTTAATTAAACATACAAAGGATTTAGCTGAAGCGACAAATACAGACGCAACTCCTTTGTTAGAAAAATACGATTCTTTGCTCAAAGATATACCAAGTAATAATTCTTCTATTCTTGTTTTAGTCAGCAGTCAACCAGTTTTGTCTCCAAATAAAAATAGTTGGACTGGTGATTTGTTAAATAAATTTAATGCAAATAATCTAACTGCGGATTTACAGGGAAATTCAATCGGACAAGGTTACGTGACGCTTTCTGAAGAAAAAATTGTTCAACAAAATCCAGAAATATTATTAGTAGTAGACCCTTCCAGAGCGGGAGTTATTAATCAATTGAAGTCAAAATCTTTTTGGAATCAGCTAAAAGCTGCTCAAAACGAACAAGTTTATGTTTTTGATTATTATGGATTGGTCAATGCTGGTAGCATTGATAAAATTGAAGCAGCTTCTAATCAACTTAAGAAAATACTCAGTTCATCGAATTAATTTTAGTTTTGATTGAAATGTTGGTTTACTTCACCCCAACCCTCTTCTCATCAAGAAGAGGGAGTTTAAGATGTATGAGGTTTATAAGTATGGCTCTTCAGTACTTAGTATGCTAAAAATATTTCCCAAATAGCAACAATACTATTATTCGTTGGTTGGACAAAATAATTAACTACTTTGATAATGGGACAACTAGTGGTGTCGTATTGAATGGATTCACAACTCCAATAGCTTTTCGTTAGATTTTTCCGGAGGGATTGTTATTAATTAACCCTCCGGATAATTTTGAGTTAAGGAACAGGGGGTTTACCTATTTTGCTGACTAATGTTGCTTTAATTCCTTGAGAATGCTGCTGTGTTCTTAAAGATATTCTTTGCTGATGGGGTCTAGTTTTAGCGGAGTTAGGTTTTGATGGAAACGTCCCCCTTAACTATAAAACATTTCCACGTTGCTCAATAGCTATACCAATATTGAAATTTCGTAGCCTAACATTAGCTTGTGCAAGGTGAGCGCTAATATCCATGATAATTTACCAATTTATGGAAAGCCATGCGTGAAGTAGGATTGGTATTGTTCTAATTATAGTATTCCTAAATCATTTGTGAGATTTTAGAAACCCGGTTTTTTGGAAAAACCGGGTTTCTGGCACCTACCTTTCTCATGAATCATCTAGGATTGCTATATAATTTCTAATTTAAATCAATAATTCTTGCTATCTACGAAATATTGGCATTAGTTTACTTCTTCGTTTTATAACTAAGCTAAATTAGCCTGAAGTAAATTTTAAGATTTAATTTTGATTACAAATATAATATTACAAGTAATTCTGTGGTTGAATAACTATGTGACTTTAAGCTATGCCTGCTTACTGAATTACGCAGCTAAAATAAGTTTATTTAAATAGTCTGGTGGAAACAATATTTCTCACCATAGTTTACGGAACAAGTACATTATTTATTCAGCAATATTAGACTATTTGTCAAGTAAATATTGTGATTCTCATTATTTTCAATAATCATAGTTGAGACAGGATGAAAATTAGATGATTAAAAAGATTGTAAGGCTATTGATAGTTACATCTGGTACTTTTACTTTTTTGGCAAATATTATTAGTGGGGTATCGCTCGCAGAAGAAACGAAATCAGCAGAGTTTAATTTCAAGAAATATGACTTCTGGGTAGATAAATGCCAGTTATTCAGGAAGGATAAACAGTATAGTGAAGCTCTGAATGCTTGCGAACAGGCTATTTCTCTCAAGCCTAAAAAAGATAACATTCAATTATGGTTAGCTCGTGGGGATTCTCTATTACAACTGGGTCAATATCGCGAAGCTGCAATTTCTTACGATTGGGTTTTGAAGCAAGATAAAAAGAATGTACCAGCATTGGTTCAAAAATGTTCGGCTTTGTTGAGTCTGGGTAAGCATAAAGATGCGCTTGAATCCTGCGATTTAGCTTTAGGGTTGGATAAGTATGAAGATGAGTTTCAGTCCTGCGATTTAATTTCGGAAAGAAGAGAGACTTGGGACAATATCAAGCAAGTAAAAAATTATTGGGGGAATATTACTTTAGCGAAAGCTTTGTATAACAAGGGTTCTGTATTCAGAAGAAAGGAAGAATATGAAGAAGCTACAAAATGTTTTGATGATGCTATAGAGCAGGACAGTAATTTTGCTTTAGCATATGCAGGAAAATGTGGTGTACTTGCAGACCAGAAAGATTATAAGGAAGCAGAAAAAACCTGTAAAAAAGCTATTAAGAAGTTTAATAATCCTCAATCAACAGATGAATCAACGGATGAACAAACAGATGAGAGTGTCAAAAAGACGATAAATAAAGCAGATGCTAGCGATGCGATTATTTGGTATGAGACAGGAAGAGTAAAACAGAAATTAAATAAGCAAGCAGAAGCTTTAAACAACTTTAATTTAGCTATTCAAATTAATCCTAGATATTCTCAAGCTTTAGCCCGTAAATCCGATATTTTCAATAAAATGGAACGGTATCAAGAAGCTTTGGACAATTGCGATCGCGCTTTGAAAGGAGATAAGCAGTGGAGCGATACAAGGGGTTTGGCTTATGTATGGTATCAGCGTAGCGCAGCGCTTTTAGGGTTACAGAAATATAACGAAGCATTAGCGTCATCGGAAAATGCTATCGCAGTTGAACCAAAATATGCAGAAGCTTGGAATAATAAAGCTGTGAGTTTATGGAAATTGGGACAGTATGAAGCAGCTAAAACAGCTATCGAGTTTGCGCTTGAAAATGATTCTAATTACACTCAAGCTGGATTCAACCGTGTTAGGATTCTGACCTCCATAGCCCAAAATATCGATTTATCAGAAGACAAAAGTAAGATTATCAAAGCATATCAACAAGCTATTGATGATTACACTTCCCTTGG
>JBCBHT010000177.1:0-15275 GCA_038525335.1 Cyanobacteria bacterium J06621_15
CAGCATCTAAGAAGTCATCCATTCCAGCACCCAAAGCCCATACGCTAGCGTTGATGTTCTTGGAAGGCTTGAAATCGTAGTTTAACTTGCTGATTCCAAGGTTGTTATAGCTAAAATTGCTATCTTCCTTGTCGATACGAGTCATTTCGGTACCGGTACGGTCGTTTCCGTAGGTTCCGAGATTCTTCTCTTCTAATTGAATACGTAACTTATCATTACCAGTAAAACTGCTGCTTATGTTCAAGCGAGTACGGTAACCGAAGGTTGTTTCGTCTTGAACGTTTTTAGTTGCACCAGTTGCATCAGTAATGGTGTTAGGACCGAAAGTACCACCAACGATACCAACAACTTCACCCTTCAACTTAGCGGTTGTAGAGAACTTATTAGCTCCTTCCAACTCTTCAACACGGAAGTCTAAACCGTCAACCTTACCGCGTAGAGTAGCTAATTCAGCACCAAACTCTTCACGTAGCTTGGTAACCATAGCCATGTCAGGACCAGCAGTAGGGCTGGAAGGAATCAACTGAACAACGCGGTCCAAGCAACCGTTTAATAGAGCAGCAAACTCATAACGGCTCATGGAACGGTTACCACGGAAGGTTCCATCAGGATAACCAGCAACACAGTTGTAGCGCTCAACTAAAGACTTAACAGACTGGAAAGCCCAGTGAGAAGGCTGAACGTCAGATAACTGATCTACGGAAGTTACCTGAGCTAACTCATCAACAGAAGTAACTTTCTCAGAAGCGAAAGCACCGTTAGAAACGAAAAATGTAGCAGCTAAAACAACTGGACTTAGCTTCAATACGTTGAGCAAAAGCTTTGCCATGTTAACTTGTCTCCTCACACTATTTATTGGAATTTGGGGAAGTTTCACGTTCAGGTTGATATCTCACCTGGGAACTATAGCGACAGTAATTCCTCTAGAAGTAACCGCTTGATTACAATCCTCGTATGTTTAACACCACTGCTTTAAAAGACATTGGGTTAAATTTATTTGAGATTAGTAAATGCTTGCTTTATCAGAACACTATTTGATAGCATTCCTGATACTTCTTACTTCTATCGCCGAATTACCAACGCGGGAAATCTGCCTAATACAGTATTTACCTTTAATAATTTTGGACTCCTTCCCTCTCCGATTGCATAATTCAAACCTACGTTTCTAACGTTATGCGGAGTCATTCGCTTTAAAGATTTACTGCTTATCATCAGGCTCGTTTGTTCAGTCCCTTCCTTGAGCTATCTGAACTAAATCTATCAGATGAAATCAGTATTTGCGTGTATGTTTGAGAACATTTTAATAAATAAATCAAACTTTTTTATTATTTTATTGAGCTTTATTTTTAATGTATTTTATTTATTATCTTTAATTATTAGTTTAAGTGTTTTCACTCGTTTGAACGCTTATTTACTAATAAGTATTTATGTATTTATGTTACTTAACTCCTGTGAAATTAGGGTTTTACAAGATTACTCAGGCAAAAAACTATATTTTATAATATAGATATAGGAGTTTAGATATTACAAAAACAATATACTTAGATATATTTACTATTAATTAAAACACTTTGTTGTTGCTAATATTTATTCTAAAAAAAGGTATTTAGCTGAGAAACAATACTAAAATAAGTTTATATTTATATTGACAACATATACTTTTTGATTTGCTTAATTTATTTGTTGAAAAGTTATTTAAGTAACTAAGAGTATTTCTGCGGTTTTGATTATTGTTCCCAGGTTGAACCTGGGAATACAGTTCTTTTATCGTTCCCAGGTTCTACCTGGGAATGCAGTTCACGAGGCTCTGAATCGTCATATTGTTCGAGGCAGAGCCTTAAGCAATGGGTTCCCAGCCAGAGACTGGGAACCAGTTATGCTACGTCTCTAAATTATTCCGAATACTCCTCCATCGAAGGACAAGAACAAATCAAATTCCTATCACCGAAAGCAGCATCAATGCGACTTACAGCAACCCAAAATTTATGTTCTTTAGTCCAAGGTGCAGGATATGCAGCTTGTTCGCGGGTATAAGGATGATTCCATTCACCTACAATTAAACTTTCAGCAGTGTGGGGTGCATTTTTCAGAACGTTGTCTTGAGCATCCACTTTACCTGCTTCGATTTGTGCAACTTCTTCCCGGATAGAAATCATTGCATCACAAAATCTATCTAATTCCTCAAGAGATTCGCTTTCAGTTGGTTCTACCATCACGGTACCAGCAACGGGCCACGACACCGTGGGAGCGTGGAAACCATAGTCCATCAAGCGTTTGGCGATATCGTCAATTTCGATATTCGCTGTTTTCTTCAAGGAGCGTAAATCCAAAATGCATTCGTGAGCAACCAAGCCATTTTTACCTGCATACAGCACGGGGTAGTGTTTTTCTAACCTTTTAGCCATATAGTTAGCATTCAAAATAGCTACCTTGGTGGCTTCAGTCAAACCATCAGCACCCATCATGGCAATATACATCCAGGAAATCACCAAAATACTAGCGCTACCCCAAGGTGCAGCAGAAACCGCTCCTGTCGATTTTGGATTTCGGATTTTGGATTTTGGATTGGTATTTTCTTCTCCATTTCTGGTTACGGGATTTCCAGGGAGAAAGGGTACTAGGTGAGCAGCTACACCGATTGGTCCCATACCCGGACCACCACCACCGTGGGGTATACAGAAGGTTTTGTGCAAATTCAGGTGACATACATCTGCGCCAAAATCACCGGGACGACAAATACCAACTTGGGCATTCATATTCGCACCGTCCATGTAAACTTGTCCACCGTGGGTATGAACAATTTCACAAATTTCTTTGATTCCTTCTTCAAATACTCCATGAGTGGAAGGGTATGTCACCATCAAAGCTGCAAGTTTATCTGCGTGTTTCTGCGTCTTATCTTTAAGGTCATCGATATCAATATTACCTTCCGAGTCGCAAGCCACAGCCACAACTTTCATCCCACACATTACCGCACTAGCCGGGTTTGTACCGTGGGCTGAGGTGGGGATTAAACAGATATTGCGGTGTGCTTCTCCACGGCTTTGATGATATCTCCTAATCGATAAAAGCCCTGCATATTCACCTTGAGAACCAGCATTAGGTTGCAGAGAAATTCCTGCAAAACCTGTGATTTCTCCCAGCCATTTTTCCAACTGTTCAAATAGCAGCGAATAACCGCGCACTTGTGATAAGGGAGCAAACGGGTGAATTTTTCCGAATTCTGCCCAGCTTACTGGTATCATTTCGGCGGTTGCATTCAGTTTCATCGTACAGGAACCCAAAGGAATCATCGAAGTTGTTAACGATAAATCTTTGGCTTCAAGTTGATGTAGATAGCGCAATAATTCGGTTTCTGAATGGTAACGGTTAAATGTTGGGTGAGTTAGGAAGTCACTTGTCCTAATTAATTTTGGATTTTGGATTTTGGATTTTAGATTGTTCAATCCTTCCCAACAGAAGTCAAACTTGTTTTCTAAAGAGAAAATCTCAAGTAAATCTTCTACATCTGCTTCCGTGGTGGTTTCATCTAAGGAAATTCCGACGGAATTATCATCGTAGATGCGAAGATTGATTTTCTTGGTTTGGCAGCGTTCTAAGATATCCTTTTTGCTACGCTTTCCTAAGTTAACTCGCAGGGTATCAAAGAAATATTCATTTTCAATGCTGTAATCAAGCTGCTTTAATGCTTCAGCTAAATTAGCAGTTAAATAATGAATTTTTTGAGCTATCTTCTTAATTCCATCCGGTCCATGATAAACCGCATACATACTAGCCATCACAGCCAATAATACTTGTGCGGTACAAATATTACTAGTTGCTTTTTCGCGTCTAATGTGCTGTTCGCGGGTTTGCAATGCTAAACGTAAAGCGGGTTTACCTTGGACATCCTTAGATAAACCAACAATTCGTCCCGGAACCTGACGCTTGTACTTTTCCTTGGTTGCAAAATACGCTGCATGGGGTCCACCATAACCCAAGGGAATACCGAATCGTTGGGTACTACCTACAGCGATATCAGCACCAAATTCCCCTGGTGGAGTCAACAAGGTTAAGCTCAAAGGGTCAGCCGCTACAGTTACTAAAGCTCCTGATTCATGGACTTGAGCCACAAAATCCCGATAGTCATAAATTGAGCCATCAGTAGCGGGGTATTGAACAATAGCCCCAAAAATTGGCTGAGAAAAGTCAAAAGTTTTGTGATTCCCAACAACAATTTTAATTCCCAAAGGTTCTGCCCGTGTCTGCAACACGGCGATTGTTTGGGGGTGACATTCTTGAGAAACAAAAAAAGTATCTGCCTTATTTTTGCAAACACCATAGCTCATGCTCATTGCTTCAGCTGCTGCTGTAGCTTCATCGAGCAGCGAAGCATTAGCAATTTCCAAACCTGTTAAATCGGTAATCAAAGTTTGGAAATTCAACAAAGCTTCAAGTCTTCCTTGAGCAATTTCCGGTTGATATGGCGTATAAGCAGTATACCAATAAACGAACGAAAAACTTGATTCTTACTAGCAATTTCCTTCAAACTTGCCAAAGCAGCATATTCGCTTTGTGCTTGGGATAACTTCAAGCTACCTTCAGAGCGAATCGTTTGCGGAACCGCTTTATCAATCAACTGCTCAAGATTATCAAAACCCAAAATCTTCAGCATCTTGGAGACATCATCAGAACCAGGTCCAATGTGTCTTTGTGCAAAAGAAGTTACAGAGTTAACTTCAGGTGCAAGTGTTTGCTCATCCGACGACGAGTTACGGGGGGCGTAAATTACCACTAACTGATTACTCTCCACACGTTACTACTTCATATTTTGCAACAATAACGTCGATAGTGGTTAGTTGTTAGTGAACAGTTAGGAGTTATGAGTTAGGAGTTAGGAATTATGAGTTAGGAGTTAGGAGTTAAATATTATTTCTACCCCCTCTCCCCCCTCTTCCCCCTCTTCCCCCTCTTCCCCCTCTCCTCTTTACTCTCCTTCCACCTTAGAGCTATATTCAGCAGCGCTCATTGCGTCATCGGTATCGCTCGGGTTTTCGGCTTTAACTTTTATTAGCCATCCTTTACCGTAGGGGTCATTGGCTAAATTTTCGGGTGAATCAACCATTGCATCGTTACATTCGGTAACGGTACCAGTCACGGGAGCATTTAAATCTTCTACAGCTTTCACCGATTCAACCGTACCAAAACTTTCACCCTTAGTTATAGTGTCACCAACTGCGGGTAATTCCAAAAATACGATATCTCCCAACTGGTCAATAGCAAAAGCACTTATTCCAATTGTTGCATTTTCACCTTCAAGCCGCACGTATTCGTGACTATCTAAGTACTTTAAATCTTCTGGATATTCAAAAGCCATATTCTTGTTTAATCAATTATCAATTATCAATTGTCAATTATCAGTTACCAATTACCAATTACCAGTCGTTAATTGATAATTGTTCATTGTTGATTGTTCACTTACTTACCCGACTGGTTGATTTATAAAACGGACGCTTAACCACAGTTGCTGGGTAGGTTTTACCGCGAATTTCAATTTCTAATTGGTTATCTGCTTTTGCGAGTTCTACGGGTACGTATGCTAGAGCAACGGGATAACCAAGTGTTGGGGATAATGTTCCGCTGGTGATTTCTCCTACTTTCTCTCCTGCGGATAATACTGGATAGCCGTGACGGGCGATATTGCGTCCCTGCATTTGTAAACGTACTAGTTTACGTTGAACCCCGTTGGCTTTTTGCTGTTCTAATACTTTACGTCCGATAAAATCACCTTTGGAATCTAGATGAACTAACCAACCCAAACCGGCTTCTAAAGGAGTAGTGTTATCATCAATATCTTGACCATAAAGAGCCATCGCGGCTTCTAATCTTAAGGTGTCTCTTGCACCCAATCCGCAAGGAACTACACCCGCTTCAATCAATTTTTGCCAAAGTTCGATTCCTACACTTGGGTCTACCATGACTTCAAAACCATCTTCTCCGGTGTAACCAGTGCGAGCTAGAAAAGCAGGTTGACCCAATACCGTTCCGTTTAAATGACCGTAGGCTTTGACAAGTGTTAAATCTTCTTCCACGAATTTCTGTAAAATTTCAGTGGCTTTTGGACCTTGTATCGCCAATAAAACTTTTTCTGTAGATAAATCTTGAAATTCTATCTGTTTTGTATCAAGGTGTTCGAGTAACCATGCTTTATCCTTAGCCGTGGTTGCTGCATTAACGATGATAAATCCTTTTTGTAAACCAGTATTATCTTCGCCTTGATAATAAAAAATTATGTCATCAATAATCCCACCTTCAGAGTTTAATAAAACGCTGTATTGAGCTTGATTTGGCTGCAAACGGCTCAAATCTGAAGGAACCAGATGCTGAAGCTGAGCAACTAAATTTTTACCTTGTAGAGTAAACTTCCCCATATGGGAAATGTCGAACATCCCAGCACTAGTTCTAACAGCCTCGTGTTCCTTACCAATACCAGAAAACTGTACCGGCATTTCCCAACCACCAAAACTGGTCAGTCGCGCTTTCAATTCTTGTACAACCGTAAATAAAGGCGTTCGCGCCAAATTTAAAGCAATTTCTTCTTTATTAGCCACAAACAACTTCGCTTTTTTTAGTCAACAACATATTTAAATATCCTACGACGTTGTTGTTGTTAGTGGATAGTTGTTAGTTGTTAGTGGTTCGTTCCTCGTTACAAGTCTCTGTAATGCATTTATGAAGGCTCTGCCTTCAGTTTTAGTTTTAGTATAGTAAAGTAGGCAGAGCCTACATGATATTTTTTCCCAGCCAGAGACTGGGAACCAGTGACACAAATATTTTCTTAACTCCTAACTCCTAACTTTTCCCCTTGTCTCCCCATCCTTTTATGATTAAATATGGGTGTATTGAGTTTTATTAACTGAAAATTTAGAGATTAATTATGAAATTTTGGCAAGTATTTACTGGCTTTATCTTAGCTGTTGTGCTGCTTTTCTATCCTTTATCGGCAGAAGCTGCAAGTTCGTCTAGTATTTCTCGTGCTGCTGGTAATGAATTATCTGGTAAAGATTTATCGGGTCAAAGTTTAGTCGGAGAGGAATATGCCACTCTCAGTTTAGAAGATACTAATTTCAGTAATGCCGATATGCGTGGGGCTGTATTTAACGGTTCGTTATTGGAAAGCTCAAATTTACACGGTATTGATTTTACTGATGGTATAGCTTATTTATCAAACTTTAGTAATTCCGATTTGAGCGATGCAGTTTTTACTAATGCGATGATGTTACGTACCGTATTCCGTAATGTTGATGTTACTGGGGCTGACTTTAGCGGTGCAATTATAGACCGCTTAGAAGTTAAAAAACTTTGCGAAATTGCAAGTGGTGTTAATTCCAAAACCGGAATTTCTACTCGCGCTTCTCTTGAATGTGAATAGGTAATAGGGAATGGGTAATGGGAATTGGGAATAGGGATAAAGTTAGGAGTTAGGAGTTATGAGTTAGGAGTTAGGAGTTGAAAGTTAGGAATTAGATTAAAAATATTTTTAGTGGGAGCGTCTCGCTCCCTTTTTTCCTTAAAACTCGATTCCCAATCCTCAATTACCAATCCTCAATTACCAATTCACTGTTCACTGTTAACTGTTCACTGTTTACTGAGCTTTCTTCTCTTCAGCTTTTTTGTATTTACCAGGATATTTACGGCTAAAGTAATCTTCCATAACCTGTTTTACCATTGGTGCGGCAACTGCACCACCACCACCACCGGAGTGTTCGGCGAATGCTAATATAACTATTTCTGGTTTGTCTAGGGGTGCATATCCGCCATACCAAGCATGATTTGCTTTGACGCGACTGGGTAACCATGCTTCTGCGGTTCCGGTTTTACCCGCATTTGGGGGAAGTGTTGGCGAATTCATTAACTTGGCCGTACCGTCTGTGATTACTTCTCGCAATCCTTTTTGAATCATTTTTGTGGTTGAAGACTTCATCCCGATGTTTTCTCGCCATTTTTTCTTCTCTTCGTTGTCTTTGAGAACGTGAGGTTTTACTAAATAGCCGCCGTTTGCTGGGATTGCGAACATTCTTGCTACTTGTAAAGGTGTAGCTAGTAATGCTCCTTGACCGATAGACATGTTTACTGAGTCACCAACCGTCCAATCACGCTTCCACAATTTTCGTTGATAAGCGTTATCGGGTACAAATCCTCTGGACTCGCTGAAGGAAAATTCTGAACCTGTTTGCGAACCGAATCCAAATTTTTTAGTCCATTTGATTAATTGTTCACCACCGACTCTTGCACCTACTTGATAAAAGAATGTGTCGCTACTCCAAGCTAAAGCTCCTGAAAATCCCAATGGACCGAAACCAGCATGGTTCCATTCGTTAAATCGGTGTCCCCCGAAGGTTAAAGAACCATAAGTTCCTAGTACTGTTTTTGGAGAAAATTTACCCGATTCTAAACCTGCTGCGATTGTAACTACTTTAAATGTACTTGCAGGAGGATAAGCTCTAAATGCACGGTTGAGCATGGGATGCTTTCGACCCAAAAGTATCGCTTCTAGTTCTTTAGGATTGGGGTTTTGTTTTGAAAATACGTTGGGGTCAAATGCAGGATAAGACACCATCGCCAAGATACCACCGTTATTGGGGTCTAAAGCAACAATTGTACCGGTTTTTCCCTGTAATGCTTTGTAAGCCGCTTTTTGTAAATCTAAATCTATGGTTAATCTAATATCTTGACCGGGTTTTGCTTGTTTTACACCTAGTACTTTAAGCGGACGACCTTTACCATCAACTTCTACCTGCTGACCTCCCCATTCTCCTCGTAAAGTCTTTTCAAAAGCTCTTTCTACACCCATCTGTCCGATTACGTCTCCGAGACGATAACCGTCTTTCTTTTTCTTGGCTAGTTGTTCTGGGGTGAGTTCGCGGGTGTAACCTAATACGTGAGCTAATTGCGCTCCGTGAGGATAGTAGCGAACAGCTTCTCGGTTAATTTCTACCCCTGGTAGTTCGCTTTCGTATTCCTGTAAAGCTGTAATTTGTTGAATATTTATGTCACGAGCAATTCTGATTAAGGAAGAAGAGTTTGGTCCAGCTTCTTCTAGCTTCTTCTGAACTTCCTCTTGGTTTATACCGAGAATTTCAGATAAACGCGGAGCTACTGTTTCCCAAGTGTCTTCTTTGTGAGCCATTGGCCACAGATATACGGAGTGAGGGTAGCGAGTTGTAGCTAAAAGTCTTCCGTTTCTATCAAAAACATTACCGCGTTCGGGCTGTCGTAAAATCAAACGAATACGGTTTTCTTCCGCTCGCTTACTAAAACTTTCTCCTTTGACTACTTGTAGATATGCTAACCGACTAAGTATTCCACTTGTCAGAAACAATGTAAATAATATTAAGAATATTGATTGAAAACCTTTTCCTACGGTGCGCTCGTCTTTTTTGTTACCGAGTGATGGAAATTGTAATAAGCTCATAAAACAAAAAATATGGAGAAAATAGCATTATCTGTATACGTTTGTGTCTCCGTGAAAACCGGGAGACAAGTACTAAGCACTAATTAATTGATAATTAATAGACAAAAGATTTTATTCTGTTTTCATGTATTATTAATGACCTTATTTGAAATAGTGAAAACCCATATTTATTTTAGATTTTATCCAGCTAAATTTTAATTTCAGTCATACTTAAATTTGAATCATTGTGATTTCATACTGGAGGATGTTTTAAAATTCTCAAGTCTACTGATAAATCCGGGGATTAATAATCGACATAATAACGATAAATCGTACACGAGAGAGCATTAGCACTCTTTTTTATACTTCATCTACGAGGCTTAGTAGCGAGTAAGAAGGTTTTTGACGTATACAATAAATCAAAGCGCTTATAATACTTAGCTTAATAGACTACATTATGATGGCGCAAATACCTACATTTTAGGCGGATTAAACAAAAATTATGTCTCAAACAATTACCCAGCAGCAAGAGGACATGACGACATTTGAGCCACTTGATGTCGAACTTGCTGAAGTATACAAGTTTTTTAACAAAGAACCGGCATTGCACGGGATAGATTTAGATGTTAAACAAGGAGAATTTTTTAGTATTCTCGGTCCTTCTGGTTGTGGAAAGACCACTGTATTACGTTTGATTGCTGGTTTTGAAAAAGCTGATGCTGGTTCGGTCTTTATTCAAGGTCGTCCTATGGCTAAAGTTCCTCCTCATCGCAGACCTGTCAACACTGTTTTCCAAAGTTACGCTTTGTTTGACCATCTCAACGTATGGGATAACATTGCTTTCGGCTTGAGATTAAAGAGATTACGTAAAGCTGAAATAGCCAATAGAGTCAAAGAAGCTCTGGAACTCGTGAAAATGGAAAAATTGCGATCGCGATTTCCGAATCAGCTTTCGGGTGGTCAGCAGCAACGGGTTGCATTAGCAAGGGCTTTAGTGAATCGTCCAGCGGTTATATTATTAGACGAACCATTGGGTGCATTAGATTTAAAGCTACGTAAGGAGATGCAAGTTGAGTTATTGAATTTACATCGAAACCTGGAATTAACTTTCATTATGGTAACGCATGACCAAGAGGAAGCGTTGTCGTTATCCCAACGAATTGCGGTAATGAACCAAGGTCAAATTGAGCAGATTGGCACTCCTAATGATATTTACGAGAAACCATCGTCACCATTTGTAGCTAATTTTATCGGTGATACCAATTTATTGTCAGGTGAAATAGCCGATGTTGATGCAGCCAATATTCGGGTAATAACTGAAGCAGGATTAGAAATTATTGTTAAACGCGATTCACATACACCTACCGGGGTATCCCAAAATGTAGTCTTAAGCGTCCGTCCAGAAAAAATACAGCTTTCGTTATACAAACCTAGCGTACAGAATAACTGTTTTGAAGGACGTTTGGTCAACATCATGTATTTAGGAACTCACGTTAATTATTTAATTGAATTAACCCCACTTCTACGCATAATAGTTATGCAACCGAGTACAGTTGGTTTGCTACCAGACCCCGAGACACCGATTTATGCTTGGTGGGCTGAAAATGATTGTTTAGCTTTAAAACAGTGAACAGTGAACAGTGAATATTGAATAGCGAACAGCAAGCAGTGAAAACAATATTTGATTAAAATAATTCTGTTTGTATACCTGAAGATAATAAGAACAAAAATAAATCTAAAAATCTAAAATCTAAAATCCAAAATCTAAAATCAAATTGATGATTAGAAGAAGAGAATTTTGTACAGGGTTAGCTGCACTTTCTGGATTAACCACTGCAAGTTGTGGTTGGAAATTAGGAGATGTCAAATCATCTTCTGGTATAGCTAGTGCGCTTGATGAATTGCATCTTTACACTTGGACTCAATATACCGATAAACAATTATTAAAAACTTTTAGCGCTCAAACTGGTATCAAAGTACTTGCTGATGTATACGATGCTAATGAGGTAATGTTAGCCAAACTGCAAGCAAGCGGTGGTGGTACTTATAGTTTGATTTATCCATCTGACTACATGGTACAAAAGATGGTAGACAAAGAATTATTAAAACAAATTAATCAAGAACGTTTAGTCGGATTAAACAACTTATTTCCTAGGTTTGAAAATCCCGAATACGACCAGAATAATATGTATAGTATTCCCATGAGTTGGGGTACAACTGGCTTTATATATAACTCTGAAAAGTTAGAAACAGCACCTCAAGATTGGGACTATATTTGGCAAAATCAAAAAAAGCTTTCCAAACGAATTACTTTACTCAATGATGCACGGGAAGTGATTGGTGGAGTTTTAAAAATGTTGGGTTATTCTTATAATTCGCAGAATGAAAAACACATCGAAGAAGCTTATGAAAAACTACAAGATTTGAAATATGATATAGCTGCTTTTAGTACCGACGCATGGCGAAATCAAATCATGTCGGGAGATTTAGTATTGGCAATGTGTTATTCATCAGATGCTTATAAGTTAACTAGAGAAAATAAAAATCTTAAATACATTACACCTAAAAGTGGTTCATCTTTATGGACTGATACCATTGCAATTCCCACCACAACAAGTAATATAGAAGCTGCCTACGAATGGATAAACTTTATGTTAAAACCAGACGTAGCAGCCCGGATGAGTAAACGTTTGGGAGTCGCGACTCCAAATCGTGCAGGCTTTGAATTATTACCAGAAAAAATCCAAAATAATCCTACTCTATTTCCACCAGAAGAAGTTTTAGAAAAATGCGAACGTCTTAGTCCTATTGGTGAATTTGAAGAAATTTATGACCGCTATTGGACTCAATTAACGAGTGGTTAGTTGTTAGTGGTTAGTTGTTAGCGGTCAGGGGTTAAATAAAATATATAATAGACCTGTTATTATGACATATTGCAAGATTTTGTTCGTCTCAATAACCTGGTTTAGAATGAGTTTTAATCTAAAAAAAGCAAAATGTTTGTATCTAAAAAAAGCAAAATGTTTGTGATTCAAACTCACCAGGAACTACAAGTCCCTGACAAATAGCTCAATTTCTTTAAAATTGAATAAAAAAATGCGATAAATCTCAGTTTATAAAAAATAAAAAGTAAAGAATATCAACTAACAACTAACCACTAACCACTATCAACTAACAACTATCAACTATCAACTAACTCTTAAATTCCATGACTACCGAAATTCAAACTTCCCAACCGAATGATTACCGAAAAATAAAATCCCGAAATTCAGGACAAAATTGGTTTCAAGCTTTAGTCTTGCTTGCACCTGCTGCTATTTGGTTGTTACTGCTATTAGTATTACCGACGCTGATAATTATTCAATTAAGTTTTGTCTCGGGAATTAAACCAGGAGATATTGTAAACCCTGATGGCTTTGAAAATTATCTACGGATATTTGACCCTCTTTATTTACAGGTAATTAAACGCTCTTTACTTTTAGCTTTAGCTACTACAGGTATTTGTCTATTATTAGGTTTTCCCGTAGCATTTTGGATTGCACGAATGGTACCAAAACGCTTCAGAAATTTGCTGCTATTAGCTTTTATTTTACCTTTGTGGACTTCTTCACTACTCCGTTCTTATGCTTGGATTACAATTCTGCGTCCTACGGGTTTACTCAATACTGTATTAGCTAATTTAAATTTACCGACTTTAGATTTACTCAATAGCACTAAAGCTGTCTTAATTGGTATGAGCTATAACTTGCTACCTTATATGGTATTGATTTTGTATGCTTCCCTAGAAAAACTAGATAAGCGACTACTTGAAGCAGCATCGGATTTGGGAGCAAATTCCATTCAGGTATTTTGGAAAGTCACCGTACCTCAAGTTTTTCCTGGTATTGCTGCTGCTTCGATGCTGGTATTTATCACGGGTTTGGGAGATTATGTTAACCCAGAATTACTCGGTGGTGCAGCTAGTATGACAGCAGCACGGTTAATCTACAATCAGTTCCTCGGTGCTGCTCAAAATTGGGGTTTTGGGTCTGCTTTGAGTACAGTATTGATTCTTCTTGTAAGTCTAGCTATCGCATTTTTAATTAAATTTGGCGATACTAAATCGCAGAATTAAATTTTTTCATCATAGGAAAAATCTTGCAGATACTAAAAAGATTGCATCTGCAAGATTTTTATCCATTTATATTTATCTTGCTAATTGAAGAAGCTGAGAATTTTCTTGAATATTTTTTTGATTGCTATCTGTAATTTTGGTCAAGAAAAAAGCATGTTCTTTAAGGTAGTTTAAATTAAACTTTTCTACCATACGATGTTGTGGTTGTTCTTCTTCCTTAATATGGTCAATAATATACTTATCGCCATAATAGCTTTGTACTTCTTGGGGAGTAATGCTAAAAGGTGGTTTCGCTCCTAAATAAGGCTGAAACTCTAAAGTAATTAACAAGCATTTAGAACCAACATACATAAATTCATCTATTTTTTGCCGATAACGCTGGCGTAAATCTTCCGGTAAAGCGACCAATGCGGCACGGTCGTAAACTAAATCTATCTTACCAATATCAGCAGATTTTAAATCAAAAATATCCCGATTAAAAATTGTAATATTATCAGCTTCGTAACGTCCATCAATAGTTTTTTCGTAAGCTAAATTATGCTCTTCAAAAAATTGCTCTATTGCAATAGAAGACAATTCTATACCGACTACATGGGCAGCACGTTCGCGATACCACATCAAAGCATTATCTTTTCCGCATAGAGGAATTAATACTCGTTGTCCTCTTAAAAAATAATCGGGAATATAGTTTTTTATATAAGGGTGAACATCAGGACGATGAAAGCTTGTTTTAGTACCACCAGCTTCCCAAGATTCAAGCCAAAATTCCATTTTCATCGTTTTTTCCTTTAAGTAGCGATTTATTGATTTCAGACAATTTTAGTGTTTTTATAAATGCAGTAATCTATGTTTATCCCTAATAACACGAGAAAAAATATCAGTTACAGCTTCGCTCTCATAACATCTGCTTTCACTGTTGTAAATATAGCCAAGTATTTGCTGATTAGTATTTTGAACAAACACTAAAAATGGTTATTCAGATTTAATGTTTGCGATGTGATAGTAGTATTTCAACTAAAATACACAAAATAGATAAAACTCTTTTTGTTCCCTTTTTTATTTTATTAAAATTCTGATAGGTAATTTGATGCGCCAAAAGTAATTTTTAACTATTTATAAACGCTAAAGCAATACTAAAGCAATAATTTTTTTCTTAATACACTCTGTAAAATGCGAGTGTAGATTATTAACCTATTAATCTTGTTGGTAGCAGCGATAAATTAATTCTCGATTAGCTTTATTATCTCGAAGCTGTTTACGCTTTTTTATCAATAAATATTCAGCTTTTTTCCAATTTTCTATTGATTTTTTTTGCGACATTATTTATTTCCTGAATAGCTTTGCATGTATTTTAATAACTGTAGTCAGGTAGAAATGCTACCGCTGAATCTCATTAAGAAAGAGATAGCTGCTTCAGAAACAAGCTATATTTTCATTAGTCAAATATACACCTCTAAAACCTTGATAACAAATACTTTATTCGATGTCAAATAAAATGTGTAAATAAATATACTAGTTGTTTATACTGAATGAATAATTTAAATAATACTCAGGTGTAGCTGTCCGGTATTTTATAAGTTCCATTCCAAGAATAAGTAAGTCGGTAAAATAAACCAAACTATGTAACAAACTGTAAGTTACGCTTATTCCTACTATACTCCCAACGGCTAAAAACTTAACTTTTCGTAGGTTGGGTTGAACGAAGTGAAACCCAACAGTAAGTAGGTT
>JBCBHT010000178.1:0-15225 GCA_038525335.1 Cyanobacteria bacterium J06621_15
CCTTTCAGGTGAATGCTTCGTTTCACTCCGTTCCACTCGCAATGACAATGTGTAATTAATTTTGTTTAACTACTTATGTCCCTCTGGGACACGCTAAGAAGACCGTAATTCGTAACTACACAAATGTAGAGACGTGAAATTCTACGTCTCTACACTTATAGAATAATGCAAAATATTTTCACATGATGCGGTTAATTCAAAACGTTACTATTCTTCGCTAACCACCTCTTCAACTTTACGAGACTCTAGCCATACATATATTGCTATGAAAGCCACAAGAATCAGTAGTGCAAAAATAGCGAATTGACCTACCCATTGCACTAACTGTTCCAAGGAGACTACCTTACCTGCGAAGAAAGCCAAGGAAACCATAGCACCAGCCCAAGCCCCAGCACCCAAAAAGTTGTATAACATGAACTTTGCGAAAGGCATTTCTGCTATACCAGCTAATGGTGCAGCGAAAATTCGTAGTAAAGCAAAAAATCTGCCAAAGAATACGGCTTTAGCAGCATTTTCACCAAATTTTTCTTTTATACCCAAAACTTTAACTTCAGAAATCCTTAGCAGGCTTGCTAAACGCATTAGTAACGACCAGCCACCAATTCTACCAATCCAGTAACCGCAGGTTCCACCTATAGCAGCCCCTACTGCTGCATCACCCACAACGAACCAGTAATTAAGTTCGTTATTACCTGCTAGAAATCCACCTACTAAAGTAACTGTTTCGCCAGGAAGCGGAATACCTAAGTTTTCTAATAAAATTCCTACAAAAATTGCCCAGTAGCCGTACTGATGAGCAACTTCCTGAATATTCTCTAATGATATGAAATCGAGAGACATCCAGCCTAAACCTATTTATATAATTTTACATTTCTACATATTGACTCTTTTTTACGTAAGGTGTCAATGAATTCAATAATTTCAGAAATTTATGTAGGCATAACATAAACTTAGATGTTCTTTATAAAACATTTACTATATTTAGATTGTAAATGTTAATACCAAATTAATTAGTATAATTACAAATAAATATCTATTGCATATTATAACCGCACTACTACTGATAAAATAGTCTTACGAAAAAAGGCTGTCACAAACTTATTTTTTGTTCGTATAAAATAAAACTAAACCGTTCGTTTTATATTTACCACAACCTTACAATTCCTAGCATCTAGAACAGTAAATTTATGAAAAATTCATAAAACTCTGAGAAAATTATAAAAGTTATGTAAAAGAAGCGGTTGCTACGGAAAAAGCAAATCGCTTGTGCCTATACTGAAAATTGTTTGGACAAATTATACGGCATAAATACCGACTGAGTTTGTCTCAATTGTACTAACCTTTAAATCCTATTTAATAAGTAGGTAAATGCGTTAAGTTTCCAGTTGAGAGGGAAGTGGTATTTGTGTCTGTTTTTTGTTTTTTCTTGAGTATTTCAACTATCCAGCTAAATTTATGACTTTCACGCAAGAACGTCAAGTTACTTTGTTAAAGCCCGAAGGACGCATGGACTTGCAGGGCGGAAATGCTTTAAGCGAGCAGATTTCTTCGATAGTGCCTACTTCTGGGCAGTTTTGGGTTATAGACTTAGCTAAAGTAGATTTTATGGACAGTTCTGGTTTAGTTAGCTTAGTTAAGGGACTTAAAACAGCACGTCAACATGACTGCCGTTTAGTTCTTTGCAACGTTACAGCCCCTGTTCGGTTAGTTTTGGAACTTACTCATCTAGATTCTGTTTTCACAATTTATGATACTTACGAAGACGTTCTAAGTATCTTGGAAAACAAAAGTCTGGCTTTGGCAGGGTAAATTCTTCTGAATCATTAATTTGATATCCCAGAGATATTTAAGTTTAGCCTTGATTACAGTAGATAATTGAAAAACTAAGCAAATTCAGCTTTTTAGTTGGATATTTTAACACTTTGTTTTTTGCTAAACTCTGTCAACCGCCATGCAATTTCACTGCTCTATTTGAACAAAATCTAATCAACAATTATTAGCTGCAATTTGTTTGCTGAGGTTGTTTGATTTCTGGAGCTAACATTATAGCAAATATTAAGTAATGGAAGAATTTACCTGGAAGAGTGTAAAGAGGAAATTTTTGATTTTCTTATCACTATTCCCGAGTAATTCTTCATTTTCTTGCGTTTCCCAGCTTTTATTATTCAAGAGAGTTTACAGGGATATTCTGTTTATTAAACTAAATTTATTGATTATCTATTGATTAATCATTATTCTGAAATCATTTTAATTGGTAGCAATATTTGAGGCTCGGTTCAACTTTAAATTCTGAATTACTGATTGTCCTTAACGTCAATTATCAATAGACATTTAATATGCTATCTATGAATTCATTACTCAAAAAACTAAGGTAGTCAAACTCAGTATGCTTTCGCGAATTTATATCTTCTGCTGATTGTAGTTTTACTGCTGATGAATTCTTTACTAAATTGCATGATGGCTAAGTATTAGGCACGGTAGAAATATTGCCTGATGGATTCGATTGAGGAAATGAAGGTAAATCAATACCGCTATGAGAAGCCGTGCGAGACTTCAAAGCCAAGCGGTAACTTACGCTTTGCAATTCCGCTTGCAATTGACGGTTTTCTTGTTGTAATAGCGCTACTTTTTCTCTTACCGGAGCCATCCGTTCCTCGAACTTTTGACGGTAAATTTGAGGTAATTCTTGCACTACTTGCTCTAACATTCTGCTGCGGTCAGTTAATTCCTGAACCGACTGACGCAGCTGATAAATTTCGCTATCGCGAGTACTAATTTGCTCTTGATAAAAGTTTACCTGCTCTTCTACTGCTTGTAATTGTTCTCGTAAGGCATTTAGTTCATTTTGATGACGTTCGGAAACTTCTGGCTGGGGCATAAAATCAGTATTACCCTTTACCAGTCGGAACAGTTCTTGAGACAACTGCTGCACTAATTGGTCGCGAAGCTGCAGTTCTTGACGCAATTTCGAGACTTCGGTAGAAAGAGCTTGAATGGTGGAGTTATCTGTTTGGCTCACAGTGTCTTACAATTTACTTAAATAAATATTTTCCACGCTTTGAAGCAAGTATTTGTTAATGTAACATCCTCAGCGCTAATGGCAAGGGTGAAAGAAGTATATTTTTTTTACTTTTTTTGAAGATTAATTTGTCTGGACTATTTTGCTTCTTGACTTACTTCTTGATGTTTGACTGAATTATTAACTAGCTCGAAGAAACCGGGTTGGCAATATTTGAAATTTGATTTTTCAAAAACCCGGTTTCTCCTTTTGTCGTCAAGCAAACTTATCTATCTATTGACTTGGAATTGCGGATTGAATCAATTGTTTCTAATCCAAAATCTAATCTAAAATCTCAAATTTTCTAGATGATGCCAAAGTCAAATTATCTTTCCTGAGCTATCGCAGCAGCCGATACTTCTTCTGTTGCTGTTTGTGGCTCTGTTAAATCCTGCTTGATAGTTAGATAGCGGATTACTTCTTCACTCAAGCGCATAGCACGTTCCATTGGAGCAATAGTACTACCAGCAGCAGTGTAGTTCATTTGAATGTAGACCCCATCCCGATGCTTATTAATTTCATAAGCTAAACGGCGCTTACCACGATTTTGAATTTGGATATCTTCAGCACCATTCTCTTTAATAATGTTCTCATACTTAGCAATATTTTGCTCCACTTGCTCTTCTATCAAGTCAGGACGCAAAATGTACATTGTTTCGTAATTTGTAGCCATTTGTTCTAATCTCCTTCTGGACTTTGGCTGCTAATTTCAAAAAAATATTTGCCAACTTTTCGATTGGAATAATCAAACAAGCAAACATTTTAGGCAGCAAGGAATTATAATCTTACCAGTTTTTGATTTTAATTGACGAAACATGAAAAATCTGCTTTGTTTTCGCAGTTGCAGATTTTAACTCCCCAAATACGTTAATGACGTTTATTAAGGAGCTTGTCTATCCTCTTTGATACAAATAGAGACTTGTACCTAATTATGCTAATGTAATTTATTTATCTCAAAAATATACCCATGACGAAGCTATGAAGCAGCAGGTGAACTTGGATTACTTATCTGAATCTAGCGGTTATTAGTAAGAATTATGTCAAACCAACTTTGAAAAAAGTGTTTTGGGTATATCAATATCTAGCGATATCCAGAAGATTATATTTTCTGTTGTTGCTGAGTAACTGCTGGCTTCAATCAAGGTTAAGGCATCGCTTGAGCTATTTCAATCAAATATGCTATTGATACAAGTTCACTTTTTCATGAACAATTATGCTCGTGTAAATAAAATTCACATAAAATTCACAAGGAATTAATTTAATACTATGGCACAGCGCTATGTGCGAGTTCAAACTACTGAAGGGATAATCTACTATGGTTTACTACATCTTGACCTGAACGTCCAAGTACTTGATGCTCCTCCTTGGTTGCACGGTCAAGCCACAGATTTAATTTTGCAACCAGACAGCTACCAAATTTTAGCTCCAAGTAGCCCTTCTAAAATTATTGCGGTGGGAAAAAATTATGCCGAACATGCTGCAGAAATGGGTACTGAGGTACCAGAAGAACCTTTGATTTTTTTTAAACCACCTACTTGTGTAATCCCCTCAGAAGGAGAAATTCAATATCCAGAAGTTTCACAACGAGTAGATTACGAAGGAGAATTAGCACTGCTGATTGGTGAAACAGCAACAAAATGTAGTCCAAAATCTGCTGAAAGTAAAATCTGGGGTTATACCATTGCTAATGATGTAACAGCCAGAGATTTGCAAAAACGCGATAAGCAATGGACTCGGGCTAAAGGTTTTGATACTTTTTGTCCTTTGGGACCTTGGATTGTTAGAGAAGTCAGCCCTGGTGCTAGATTGCAAACTTTTTTGAACAATAATGAAACTCCCGTTCAATCTGCTTGCATTGACCAAATGGTTTTTTCTCCCGAAACAATAGTGTCTTACATTAGTCAGGTAATGACCCTACTACCGGGAGACGTAATATTGACTGGTACACCTTTAGGAGTCGGACCATTAAATCATGGAGACCGTGTACGTATTGAAATCGAAGGTATTGGTCGTTTGGAAAATACTGTTGTAGCTAGTAAATAAAAATTTGGTCAAGCAATATATCAAGAGCGCAGATTGATTTTATATAACCTTTTAACGTACCTGGGCATAAACTGCATCAGATATCACGGGAATTTCTGCGTAACGTCCCATGACGGTCTGAGCAACGGAATATACAACCGATATTAGTACGCCTAGGAAAATTGTAGTAAACAAAGTTTGCATGACGAAAAGTCCAGCACTAAATACGCCTAACAAATCGGTTAAGATACCAAACAAGAAAATCACAATATTCAAGATTATTGCTTGCATGGTATTGAAACGTATAAAATGACTAATTCGCTCATTTCTTACTACTAGAATTAATAAGGCAAAGAAAATAATCAGACCAGAGTAACGAACGCCATAATAAATTCTTATCAAAGGCATCAACGGCAAATATATCAGTCCTAACACTGGAAACTGATCTATCAAAAAACTACCCTGAAAAAATACCGCTACTAAAGGAAGCAAATAAGGTAAACAAGCAAGAATTCTATCTTTAAAAGTTGTAGACCCGCGCCAAGTCATACTGCGTTCTCCTATGTCTTATTTTACTGACCGTATTAACCTAGAATAACGCAGTCGCTTGGTTTGTAGTTTGATTTTTATTTAAAATTCGTCTCAATCAATATTAGCAATGTGGAAGCCCATGATACATTCATGCCAATCTGCTTGTTGTTTGGTAATTTTGCTTGCAGCTTGACCGCAGCCTAATTTACCATTGTGCCAGCGTGGCTTACCGCTTTCATCTGCAAGCACACAAGACTTACAGACGTTTTGAGGAGCAATCAGTTGTTCTTTTGTTAAAATTACTAACATATTTATACCCGTTAAAATGAATCTTGATTTTACTTAAAATTCGTCTTACAGCTAAAATTTAAGAAAAATTTTATTTTTATCTTGATGAGAGTTTATTTACAAGTTTCTATTTTCTGATTCCCAAGTAAATATTGATTTGAATTATCAAAATCTTCAACTCCTACTAATAATCGCTAAAATTTTTTGGTTTTATTTTATTTTATGAATTAAAAATGAAAATATTGCTGACTATTCGTAAAAAGTAATACACCAGAATATGTATTCAGTTTTTCTCTACTTAAAATATAGTAGTCATTTCTCTATACCTGGTAATAGATAAATCTTTTTTATATCTTCAGTTGTAAATGTAAGTACTTCTCACCTTTAGTCTTGTGCTGATAGAATTTTCTTCTGTGCGATCGCACAAATTTCCACGGAATAAATAACTGACAGTGACTAAAACTAACTCAGATTTCCTTGCAGTTTCCGACCCTACAGTGGCAGGGTTAATTAATGACGAACTAAAGCGTCAACAAGACCACTTAGAATTGATTGCTTCGGAAAACTTCACTTCTGCGGCTGTGCTAGCTGCTCAAGGTTCGGTGTTAACCAATAAATACGCTGAGGGGCTACCTGGTAAGCGTTACTATGGCGGCTGTGGAGTAATTGACAAGATTGAGCAAATAGCAATCGACCGTGCTAAACAGCTATTCGGTGCTGCGAGCGCTAACGTCCAGCCCCATTCTGGAGCGCAAGCTAATTTTGCGGTATTCCTAACCTTATTGGAACCCGGAGATAAAATCATGGGAATGGATTTATCTCATGGAGGACATCTTACCCATGGTTCACCAGTAAATGTTTCGGGTAAATGGTTTGAGGTTTGTCACTATGGTGTTAGTCAAGAAACCGAACAGTTAGACTACGAACAAATCCGCGAGCAGGCGCTAAGGGAGCGTCCAAAGCTCTTGATTTGTGGATATTCTGCTTATCCTCGGGTAATTGATTTTGAAAAATTTCGCAGTATTGCTGACGAAGTAGGTGCTTATTTGTTAGCGGATATTGCTCACATTGCTGGTTTGGTAGCTGCTGGTTTGCATCCGAACCCCGTTCCTTATTGCGATGTGGTAACTACAACTACTCATAAAACTTTACGTGGTCCGAGAGGTGGTTTAATCTTGAGTCGTGATGCTGACATGGGTAAAAAGTTTGATAAGTCAGTTTTTCCCGGCACTCAAGGTGGTCCTCTAGAACATGTGATTGCTGGAAAAGCTGTAGCATTTGGGGAAGCTCTCAAGCCAGAATTTAAAGATTATTCTGCTGCTGTAATTGAAAATGCTCGTGCTTTAGCCAATCAATTACAAAGTCGGGATTTAAAAATTGTCTCCGACGGTACGGAAAATCATCTGATGCTTGTAGATTTACGATGTATTGGCATGACTGGGAAAAAAGCAGACCAGTTAGTCAGCGATGTAAATATTACTGCAAATAAAAATACAGTTCCTTTTGACCCAGAATCTCCCTTTGTTACGAGCGGTTTGAGACTAGGTTCTCCTGCTATGACAACAAGAGGAATGGGAGTTACGGAATTTACTGAAATCGGCAATATCATTGCTGACCGTTTATTAAATCCCGATTCAGACGAAGTTGCACAAAATTGTAAAAAGCGGGTAGCGTCTTTATGCAAAAGCTTTCCCTTGTATGAACACATTGGGATTCCCATACCGGCTTTGGCATAAATAACTTTGTTCCCGACTATTTTTTATAAAGCAAAGTAAGTCTAAAAACCTTTTTCTGAGCTTTTTAATCAATTCCCCCTTTCACAAGGGGTTTTTTTATGCTCGTAAAATTGCTGGTGTGTTTTATCAGGGCTTGCCTCATCTCAATTATTAGCTTTATCACATAAGGGTTTTAAGGATTTTTCTTTGTCCCAAGTGCAAGCTTATGATACCTGCTGGCTTAAAATATTTGCACTTTTAGTCAACTTGGTCAGAAATACAATCTTGTTTTTCCCCCTGCCCCCTCCCCTTGTCAAAAAAAAATTTTGAGCGCAAACCCTTATTAAGGTTCAGAAATTAATTTTGCTTTTAGCTACTGACTAATGTTTTACGACGTAATTATGTTGATTAAGCTTATATAGCAATTTTGTGTGTACTGCGTTCAACTGAAAATTGCTGTAGATACTATTTTCAAGCAACAATTATCAAACTTAGATTCAATTCAGTAGTCATAAGATGATTTTAGTCACCTACATAAATAAATAGTACAGTAATATTATTGATATTTTTTTTGAGAAATAATTTAAGAAATAATTTAAGAAATTAATTAACTAGCAAGCTTGGTAGAAGAAATTTTGGGGATAACTAATTAATAACAACAATATGGTGGCAAAAAATTGGGAAAATGTAACGGAATGCAAAGTATAATGAAAACTACTAAAAGCAGAAATACATTAAATCCAGAAAGGTAAATGCGAGTAGCTATTGCCGGAGCAGGCTTGGCAGGTCTTTCCTGTGCAAAATATCTTATAGATGAAGGTCACACTCCCATACTCTTGGAGAGCCGAGATGTACTGGGTGGTTTGGTCGCAGCGTGGAAAGATGACGATGGCGACTGGTATGAAACTGGGCTGCACGTATTCTTTGGGGCTTATCCTAATATGTTGCAGTTACTCAAAGAACTCGGTATTGAAGACCGTTTGCAGTGGAAAAAACACACAATGATCTTCAATCAGCCGGAAAAACCAGGAACTTACAGTCGCTTTGATTTTCCCAATTTGCCAGCACCGTTAAATGGTGTTGTGGCAATTCTGAGAAATAACGATATGTTGACCTGGGGCGAAAAAATTGAGTTAGCAAAAGGTCTGGTTCCAGCTATGCTGCGGGGTCAAAAGTATGTTGATTCTACAGACCAATATACTTTTTCTGAATGGCTCAAGCTTCAAGGAGTAGGTGAGGAAGTACAGCAAGATATTTTTATTGCTGCTTCTAAGTCATTAAATTTTATTAATCCCGACGAAATCTCAGCTGTAGTGCTGCTGACGGCTCTTAACAAGTTTCTTCAGCAAAAAGACGGCTCAAAGATGGCATTCTTGGATGGTTCTCCTACGGAGCGTCTTTGTCAACCCTTGGTAGATTACATCGAAGCTGGTGGTGGAGAAGTTAAGTTAAACGCTCCTTTGAAAGAAATTTTGCTTAACCCAGATGGTAGTGTCAAAGGATTTTTGATGCGCGGTTTAAATGGAGCAGAAGATTATGTTGAAACTGCCGATGCTTATGTCTCGGCTATGCCGGTTGATGTCATGAAAGTGATGCTACCAGAGCCTTGGAAGGATATAAAATGCTTCCAAAAACTGGATGGATTAGAAGGTGTACCGGTAATTAACATCCAATTATGGTTTGACCGTAAACTTACAGATATTGACCAACTATTATTTTCGCGTTCGCCGATTTTGAACGTTTATGCCGACATGAGTAATACATGTCGTGAATATAGTGACCCAAACCGTTCTATGCTGGAGTTAGTTCTTGCACCAGCCGAAGATTGGATTAACAAATCTGATGCCCAAATATTGCAAGTAACTCTTGACGAATTGTCTAAACTATTTCCCCAACATTTCGGCTCGGAAAATCCAGCAAAGTTACTGAAACATCATGTGGTGAAAACACCGCGTTCCGTTTATAGAGCAACTCCAGGTCGTCAGGAGTACCGTCCTCCACAAGTAACTCCCATTTCAAACTTTTTCTTGAGTGGAAGCTACACCATGCAACCGTTTTTAGGAAGTATGGAAGGAGCAGTACTTTCTGGTAAACTAACAGCGCTCGGTGTGAATAAATCATTCTCAGTAAAGAATTCTTCCAGCGATCCTATGCCTTCCATCCAGCCTGCAACGAATGCTGCAACTGCCTGATTCCCCCCCATGCATGAAAACGACGACGGTCTCTGTGGATGAGTCCTACCAAATTTGTCGGCAAATCACTGCAAAGTATGCCAAAACATTTTATTTGGGTACTTTGCTGATGAGTCCAGCAAAGCGACGTGCAATTTGGGCAATTTATGCCTGGTGTCGTCGCACTGACGAACTGGTAGACGGTCCTGCTGCTGCTATGACTACTCCCGAAACTCTAGATTTATGGGAAAAGCAGCTCGAATTAATTTTTGCTCAACACCCCCAAGAAAATGTTGATGTAGCTCTTGCGGATGCATTGAAGCGCTATCCCATGGATATTCAGCCCTTCCGGGACATGATTTCTGGTCAGCGTATGGATTTGTACCACAGTCGCTACGAAACCTTTGATGACTTGTATCTTTACTGCTACCGCGTAGCCGGTACTGTAGGTTTGATGTCAACGGCGGTAATGGGAATAGATTCACAAGCTAATACTGCTCCTTGGAACCGTTATAAACAGCCATATATCCCGATTAATGAAGCTGTCTCTCTAGGAATAGCTTCTCAACTTACCAATATTCTTCGTGATGTTGGTGAAGATGCCCAGCGAGGGCGAATTTATCTTCCCATTCAAGATTTAGCACGGTTCAACTACACAGAGAAGGATTTACTTAAAGGTGTAGTCGATGAACGGTGGCGTTCCTTAATGAAATACCAAATTCAACGAGCTAGGCAATTTTATGTCCAAGCGGAGAAAGGTATTAGCTATCTGCATCCGGATGCTCGCTTGCCAGTGTGGGCTGCTTTAATGCACTATAGTCGCATTTTAAGTGTAATTGAACGCAATGGCTATGACGTGTTTAATCAACGTGCTTATGTACCGCAATGGAAAAAAATTGGAACATTACCTTTTGCTTGGTTGCGCTCGCAAGTATCTTAAGGTTTAAAAATATAGCCGTACTAAGATATAAAGCTGTAACAATAGTGTGTATATAATTCTGTTAGTCTCAGTATTGACTTGTCTTAAGTTATCTGCTAACATTCATATTTGTTACTGCTAAGGAGAGGTGGCTGAGTGGTTGAAAGCGGCTCCCTGCTAAGGAGTTATGGGGTTAAAACCCCATCGAGGGTTCGAATCCCTCCCTCTCCGTTACTAATTTGAGAAAATCTCTATGAGTTCATCGAATTAGTTATTAATTTATTTAAGGAAAAGGAGTAGTACACTTAGACTTAAGTTTAAGTATGCTACTCCTTTTCAGAATGATATGCTTATTAAGTCTAGTAAATTAGAGTTTTCTAGTTCATTCGGTAAGGAGAAAAATCTAAATTTGATTTCTCCTATTTTCCGAACTAGTGATTTAACTTTTGATTAAGTATTAGAAACCTCCAAAGTTATAACCGACCCCTACAGAAACACCAAGGTCAGTTTCGTCAAAAAATGCTGCATTAACAGCTGCTGTCGCCGTTAATTTATCACTAAGCGGTACATCTACACCACCAGTAACCAAGAAACTTAGTTCTGAATCATCCCCAGTTGCTAAAGCTACACCAGCACCAACATAGGGAGAAAAGGGTAATGCTTCGCTAAAAGGGTCTGAACTCTCGAACGAAAAGTCATAAGTTACAGGAGCTAAAATTACTGTATCGTCTCCAAGTACAACTGAAGGACGTATCGATAAAATATCTGTAACTCCGACTTTACTGATAATCATAAAGTTACCATCACCTAAAGCAGAATCACCACCCAAACCGAGATTTCCTGCTACTCCTATGTAGCTAGAACCACCTCTGGTAGCACCACCGAAGTCAATATCTGCTTGAGCTAATTCCGAGGAAATAGATGGACTTAGATTCGCTTGTGGAGATTGAGTATTAGTAGATGGGTACTGAGCATTGAGACTAGCAGATGAAGTTGATGATGTACCAGGAACGGGTGTGGATTTCTCAACTGTCTGGGTTACTGTCTCGGAAACTAATAATTCTGGTGTAACTAATTCTGGATTAACCGATATATTTGATTCCTTAACAGCTTCATTAGAGAAACTAGGGCTAAAATGTTCAACTAGTGCATTTTTCTGTTCGGGAGAAACTTGGTTCGATTCCTGGAACTGTTCGTTACTGATTTTCTCTGCTGTTTGAGCAGAAACAGATAATCCGCTACTTAGTAATGTAACAGTAGCTAAGCCAAGCGAAAAAACGCTTTTACGAAGAAAATTGATATTCACGTTCACTCCTAATAGATATAGCCGTTTGAATGTGGACTAGCTTATTTTTAGTCTATACGACGGCAGTATTTAATATTTAACACCAAAAAAATTATAGCTACATCCTTAATAAGGCACAAATAATCTTAATTGGTTACTTTTTTGTTGCTAAAAATTTAGTTAGTTAAACGGTTGACAGAATTATTCAATACAAAATTCTATAGTTTTTAGCAATTATAATTTTTTTCTCAGATATGAATTAACACCTAAAATAATTACCAAAAATTACGTAAGTAGATTGTAGAAGTTATTTCCACTATTCAACAGTACTAAATTGCGTTTAAAAATTGCGTTTAAAACTAATGACCGATATTTGACATTGAAAAATTACATTCGCACGGTCAAGGAATACCGATTGCATAAAGGTTCAAACATAAGATTCTGTGAGTGGTATCGATAGTACATTTTAAACAGGTCAGCGGTTGACAAAACAAACTGAGAAGCTTTCTAGCGAAAAGTAATTTAGTCTAGCTCTTTTTCTACAATACTTAAGAGATATGTTAGCGATAAGCGACGAGCAAAACTTACTGTATGTATTCCGCGACAGTTTGGTCATAATTTTCCGTCCTTGTAACCCCTAGGGCTTGTTGCAATGGGCTATTAGAATAACTTTAATAACACAAAATATTTTATCTTTATAGAATAAATAGATAAGATAAGCATCTAATCAGGAATTACACTGGTTTGCAATTTTTTTATATACCTATACTCGTAATCGTATTTAGTTGTTTATAAGTTTCTAATCGGAAATTACTTAGTTAATCACAAAAATCAATGTTGCTTTTAATAGTAAAATATACTATCAATTATCTACACTATTATACAAGCAATAATTTAATAAAAAGCAGTTTTTTAGCCAAAAGTTAGTTACAACTAATATCAATAAGTAATAACCCGTATATAATGGAAAAAATATTTCATTTTCATTGACAAATAGTTAATTCAATCTTCACAATATTTTATAAAAAAAATACATTTCAATATAAAGTAAAAGCTATAATCTTGATGATTTTTAATTCAGAAGGCAACCGTAATTTTTCTTGTTTATATTTATTTTTTATGAAAAACAAGTAAAGTAGTTAATTTGCCTAGGACTTATATGTTATCTTTATTTATTATCATAATAAGAATGATTTATAGCAGCAAAATGTTTAATTGTTGTTTTTGCAATTACAAATTTATCTGTCAATACTATAGAGCAAAAAATCACTTCAAATTTCCTATAGGTTTTTATATCTTCACGTAAATATGACTAAATAAAAATGATATTGTAAAAATATTTATAAAAAAGTACTTAACATTTTACATACTCAATCAATTATTTGATTTTCATTTTCGAGATAATAATCAGAAATACTGTTTTTTGTTATAGACGTACTATATTTATTAATATTCTAATTTAGATTAATAAATATGATGCTTGCTTCCCTATTCAATAATATTGGAGTTGAAAAACTGTTATTTCTGCAAATAAGCATTGTCCCAGCAATATATAACTTGTTATCAGCGTTACAAAAGCCACTATGAAAAAAATTAAGATTTTAAACTTAGAAATAGATAATTGGTCTAAACAAGAACTGTTAGATAATTTAAAATCAGGAGTAGTATTCACGCCAAACGTAGACCATATCATCAAGCTACAAAGGGACTCAGAGTTTGTTAAATCTTACAGTATCGGTGATTATAAAGTTTGTGATAGCCAAATAGTTATGTATGCATCTAAATTTTTAGGCACACCAATCAAAGAAAAAATATCTGGTTCAGACTTTTTACCAGCTTTTTGTAACTACCATAAACACAATAAAGATATTAAAATTTTTCTATTGGGTGCGGCTAAAGGTGTAGCTACTAAAGCACAAAGAAGGATTAATAAAAAAATAGGGAGAAATATTGTTGTTAACTGCTATTCTCCACCTTTGGGATTTGAAAAAGATGAAAAAGAATGTTTGAAAATAGTAGATATAGTTAATAATTCTGACGCTACGGTTTTAGTTATTGGGTTAGGTGCCCCAAAACAAGAAAAGTGGCTTTATCAATATAGAAATTATTTCAAATCTATCAGAATATTTATGGCATTAGGAGCAACTATTGATTTTGAAGCTGGACATATCAAAAGAGCGCCGAAATGGATGAGTGAGATAGGTTTAGAGTGGTTATTTAGGCTTCTGTGCGAACCAAAAAGGTTGTGGAAAAGATATTTACTTGATGATATTCCTTTTTTCCTATTAATTCTAATGCAAAAGCTCAACCTATACATAAATAAGAATTCTACAGATGTCGAGCCGACTATTTTAGTTGATAAATACTAGATTCAATATAAGATAGATATTTTGGATTTTGATTGTAGACTTTCTTGATAAATAATCATTATTTGAACCAAAGTCTGTAAAATCAAAGCGGTAATATATTACAGAAATAAAACAATCAGCCGTGAGGAGATTTACCCACGGCTGAATTAATTATTTATAGCGATTTTTAACTGAATAGAATACAATTTGA
This sequence comes from Cyanobacteria bacterium J06621_15, assembly GCA_038525335.1. Classification (GTDB taxonomy): domain Bacteria; phylum Cyanobacteriota; class Cyanobacteriia; order Cyanobacteriales; family Nostocaceae; genus Rivularia. The sequence goes on from JBCBHT010000178.1 coordinate 14,549, forward strand.
CCTCACCAGGTAAATTTTTTAGGTCAGAAGCCCCTGGATTTATCCGTGGATGTCATTTCATGCTTTGTCGAAGCCCCTAAATTCTATTTATGGGGCATTAATTACGTAGCTTGCGTGGCGCGTATGCGCCATATTATATTACGTTAGCGTTACTCTAACGAATCAGCAAGCTGTTGCTTGCGTCGCTCGGAGAGCGATACACGAAGTGAGTCGTTAGACTAAGCGTGTCCCGTTAGCAAAGCGTGTCCGATAGGACATAGGGACATATTACGAATTATATTTACCTTGATTTATTGAGAATATTAAACCGTGAAAACTCTAATTTTTCGTTTATAAACCCGGTTTATCTATGCTTATTAACAATGGTGCAAGATATGAATATATTTACTTAACAACAGCATAAAAAACTATTATCTAATATGGATGAAATTTTAATGTTTATGCAGCGAAAATAAAAATTATATTTATAGCTGGCTATAAGTTTTTTTTGTATTCGCGACCCTTAAGACGGATTGCCATAAATAATTAATCTTAAAAGTCGCTTTTGCATTACTGCTTTCTCATCCTTTAGCTCTAAAAGCCGATGTACGCGATTTGCAATAATATAAATCAATACTAATTCTATACAATCGAAATCATCTCAGCTAAGTTCTTTAAATAAGTTTTTCTAACCAACA
>JBCBHT010000179.1:0-15129 GCA_038525335.1 Cyanobacteria bacterium J06621_15
AGAGATTGATATATAACGTCTCCCGACAGTTTCAAAGAAAACCCGACCCTTCAGAATTTATGAAACAGACCACTACTCCACCACATTAATGATGAGTAAACGAGCAGTTAACCTTCATCTGTTCTACTCCCTCTTCCCCATCTCTTTCTCTACCTACCAAAAGTAATCAATTTCTCTTGACATCCTATACCTCAGACAGTAGGCAGAACCATTAGCATATATCATAATAAAAGTAGATAAATCTTAAAAAATATTTACCAATGCAGGTTTCTAGCTCTGGCTGGTCTAAGGTCAAACATTCAATACAAGAAAAAATTCTTTTCGGTAATGAACCGACAGCAGAGTTGTTCGCAATTCTTACCGTTTATTTTGTCCAAGGTATTTTGGGATTGTCGCGTTTAGCGGTTAGCTTTTTTCTCAAGGATGAACTTGGGCTAAGTCCTGCCGAGGTTTCTGCCTTATTTGGTATTGTCGTTTTACCTTGGGTTATTAAACCTTTGTTTGGGTTCTTTTCCGATGGTTTTCCTATATTTGGTTATCGAAGACGACCCTACTTGATTTTATCAGGGATACTCGGAGCGTTAGCCTGGGTTGGTATGGCTACTGTAGTTAATAGTAGCTGGGCTGCGGTGACTGCAATTTTATTAAGCTCGCTTTCGGTTGCGGTTAGTGATGTGATAGTTGACTCGCTGGTAGTTGAAAGAGCGAGAGCAGAATCGCAAGCTGAAGCAGGTTCTTTACAGTCGATATGTTGGGGAGCTTCTGCTTTCGGGGGTTTGATAACTGCTTATTTCAGCGGATTCTTGTTAGAGCATTTCACTACACGTACCGTCTTTTGGATTACCGCTACATTTCCATTGATTGTTTCTGGAGTTGCTTGGTTAATTGCTGAATCTCCGGTGGAAAGAAATACTGAAGATGGTGAAAATACAAATAACAATTTTGAAGATGTCAAACAGCAGGTAAAGTTACTTCGTAAAGCAATAACTCAAAAAGCAATTTGGCTACCCACAGCATTCTTGTTTATTTGGCAAGCGACACCAAGTTCTGAATCGGCTTTTTTCTTTTTTACTACCAACGAACTACATTTTCAACCAGAATTTTTGGGAAGGGTACGTTTAGTTACTAGTGTTGCAGCTTTAGTGGGGATTTGGATTTTCCAGCGTTTTCTCAAGAGCGTTCCGTTTCGGGTAATTTTTGCTTGGAGTACGGTACTGTCAACAATTTTGGGATTAACAACATTGTTGTTGGTAACTCATGCAAATCGTGCTTTGGGAATAGATGACCACTGGTTTAGTTTGGGTGATAGTTTGATTTTGACAGTGATGGGTCAAATCGCCTATATGCCAGTTTTAGTATTAGCAGCAAGAATTTGTCCTCCAGGTGTGGAAGCGACTTTGTTTGCACTATTAATGTCGATAACTAACCTAGCAGGATTGGTTTCTCACGAGACTGGTGCAATATTAATGCATTATTTAGGAGTCACCGAAACCGAGTTTGATAATTTATGGTTACTGGTGACAATCACCAATCTCAGTACTTTATTACCGCTACCATTTGTTAATTGGCTACCTGCTGCTGGAGAAGAAACTCCGAAAGTAGAAGAACCAGCTTTACAAGAAAGCGAAGAACCGGAAATTGTACCTAATTTAATGTCAGAATTAGTCATTAAACAACCAGCAGAAGAGGTGTTTGATTGACAGTTTAAAGGTCAAAGGTTAAAAGTTAAAGATTAAATAATTTTTATCTTTTAGTTTTAATTCTTAATTCCTAACTCTTAACTCCTAATTCCTAACTCCTAACTATTTAATAGAAATGCAGAATTTTAAAATTGACGAAATAGCTTCAAAAATTGCAGAAAAACCCTATAGTCGCGAAAGTTGGCAAGGTGGATATAAATCTTTAAAAGAAGAGTCAGATTACTGGATTGATGATATCGAAGGAGAAATTCCGGCTGATTTAAACGGTACTTTATTTAGAAATGGACCAGGTTTACTAGATATCAACGGACAGAATATTCATCATCCTTTTGATGGGGATGGAATGATAAGTCGGATTACTTTTACTAACGGAAGCGCTCATTACCGCAATCGTTTTGTCAGAACTAAGGGTTATATTGAAGAACAAAAAGCGGGTAAAATCCTTTATCGCGGGGTATTTGGAACGCAAAAATCTGGTGGTTGGTTAGCGAATGCTTTCGATTTTAATTTGAAGAATATTGCCAATACTAATGTGATTTATTGGGGTGGTAAATTACTAGCTTTATGGGAAGCAGCAGAACCCCATCAACTTGACCCAAGGACTTTAGAAACTTTGGGTAAAGAATATTTTGATGGTGTTTTATCTGAAGGTGAAGCTTTTGCTGCACATCCGCGTTTTGACCCTAGTTGCGAACAAGATAATGGCGAACCTTGTTTGGTAAATTTTTCTATCAAACCGGGATTATCTACAACTATTACTATTTTTGAATTAGATACTAAAGGTAATATCGTTCGTAAGAATGCTCATAGCGTTCCGGGTTTTGCTTTTATTCACGATTTTGCGATTACTCCTAATTACTGCATCTTTTTTCAAAATCCCGTTGCTTTTAATCCGATTCCTTTTGCTTTAGGAATGCGTGGTGCTGGAGAATGTATTAAGTTTCAGCCGAATCAAGCAACCAAAGTTCTAATAATTCCGCGAAATTCAAAAAATAATTCCGATAAAATTTCTGATAAGAATAAGGTTCAAATATTAGAAACGCAATCAGGATTTGTGTTTCATCACACCAACGCTTTTGAAAAAGATAACGAAATAATCATTGATTCTATTTGCTACGAAGCTTTACCAGAAGTAGAACCAGAAAGCGATTTTCGAGAAACAAATTTTGAAGCTTTAAAACCCGGTCAACTGTGGAGATTTCATCTGAATCTTGAAAATAATACAGTATCAAAGAAATTAATTGAAAGTCGCTGTTGTGAATTCCCCTGCGTACATCCCGAAAAAGTTGGCAGAGACTATCGTTATCTATACATGGGTGCGGGTCATGCTGCTGAAGGTAACGCACCATTACAAGCATTTGAAAAAGTTGATTTAGCAACTGGTGAAAAACAGATTTGGAGTGCTGCACCTCATGGTTTTGCTAGCGAACCAAATTTCGTTCCCAGAAATCGTCACGGTGATGAAGATGACGGTTGGTTGCTAGGTTTGGTTTATGACTCAACTCACCATCGTTCGGACGTTGTAATTTTCGATGCAAAGGATTTGAATAAAGGACCAATTGCAAGGTTACATCTTAAGAACCACATTCCCTATGGGTTACATGGGAATTTTGTTAATGATGTTTTTGTTGATGAGTAGGGAGTAGGGAACAGGAAGTATAGCGCTATATTTATAAACCTGGTTTTTTGGAAAATCGGGTTTGTTTTTTTGTATTTAATTTTGTAAAAAACATAAAACCCATGTAGAGACGTAACAGTGTTACGTCTCCCTCGATGTGAAATCACAGCTTCAGATTGCGATTAACCAGCGTTGGAAATTCACACTGTTAACTTTGCTTAAAATCTAAAATATAAAATTCATTCATCCAACTGACGCAATAATCTTTCAGTTCTGAGTGAATTAATCGCAATCGTCAAATTTTCGGTATCTTCAAAATCTCCTAAGATTTTTTGAGCAGTATTGAATTGCGATACAAGTATATTTAAGTCTGAAACTGACAATTTTTGTGCATTGTCTATACAGCTAAGAGCTATATTATCTATAGCCACACCAGCTTGATTCGCAACTAAACTATCTTTATCCTCTAAAGTCGCAATTAATAAAAGTAAACTCGAACGAGCATACACCCCTATTCTTCCTAACGCTTCAACTGCATTTAAACGTACATCTGATTCTTTGTCCTGTATGGCTTTTGTAAGTGCTGGAACTGCATCCGCTGCTTGTTCTCCCATTACACCAATTATTTCAGCCGATTCTGCTCTAACTATCGCTGCTTGATTACTCAAATTAGCAATATATTCAGGAACAATTATTTTAGCGTCAGCAGGAAATTTACTTAGGGTTTCAGCAGCATTTAAACGAACTGTTTTACTTTTATCTTGCAATAATATTCTCAAAGTAGTAACAGCGGATTGCGCTTTAGGAGCGATACCACCCATAGCTTTAACAGCATTGACGCGAACTATTTCATTTTCGTCGCTTAATGCTTTGACTATTGTAGGAAAAACTTGTTTATTTCCACTACCGATTCTACCTAAAGCATAAATAGCATTTGCTCGGAGATTAATATCTCTATCTTGAGATGCTTTAATCAAGAATGGAATTGCAGAAGTTGCTTTATTTCCCATTCCTCCTAAAATCTCTGCAATATCGCGTTTTGAAGTCAATTCTTCGGTTTTTAATGCTGAAATTAAACTAGGAACAGCTTTTATTCCAATACGATTTAAAGCATATGCAGCACTGTACCGAACTGATTGATTTTTGTCTTGCAAAGCTTTAATTAAAGCAGGTATTCTTTCATCAGCTTTATTGGTATTTGATAGTACGAAAGCTGCACGTTGACGAACCAATGGTGATTCATCTTTGAGAGCTTTTATCAAAATTGGTGTTGCAGAAGTTGTTTTTGACCTACTAATGTAATTTAAAGTAAATGCAGCAATGTAGCGCACTGATTCTTGCTCATCTTGTAATGCTTTGACTAAAGTTGCTATATTACTATTATTCCTAACTATTTTGCTGAAAGTAGGAATATCTGTTGAAGCAATATTATTTAAAGACGAAGCAGCACTGTAACTAACCGACGCATCTTTATCTCCTAAAGCTTTAATTAAAACTGGAATTGTAGTATTTGGTTTCGCTACATTCTTTAAAGCTATAACTGCACGACGACGAACTGATGGTGATTCATTTTTTATTGCTTGAAGCAAAATAGGTGTCGCTAAAGTTGCCTTATTTCCACCAATATAACTCAAAGCAATTGCTGCACTATAGCGAACTAAAGGCTGTTTATCTTTTAATAATTTAACTAGCGGAGGTAGAGATACATTGGTATTTCTTTTTATTCTGGCTATTGTAATTGCGGACAAGGAACGAACCCATATATCTTCATTTTGCAGCGCTCTTATCAAATCTGGTACTGCTGGTTCTCCGATTTTTTGCAGTGATTCTACTGCTTTTAATCGTTCATCTGAATCTAGACTGCTTAATTGATAAATATATAAATTAGCCGTAATATTCGACGGTTGTTGTGCCCAGCTATTAGGGACAGATATTAATAGTAATAAATAACATAATAGATTAGCCGTAATACTAGAAGCAAGTGCGGTCAAACGAAGCGATGAAATTGTCGTTTTGGTTCTTCTACTTAGCACAAGAAATCCTCTGCTGGCAACTTCGGTCGTATACTATTATTGTAAGCAAATGACAGCAGCGATTTAGTATTTATTCAAACTCAAATAAATCTTTGATACTTAAGTTGGATTTTTAATATTCAAAAATAATCAAAAACAATCAAAAGTAAAATTTATACGATTCAAGAGGATTAAATAAGAAAGAGAATAGGTAATAAGGAATAAATATAGTTATTGTTCTTCAGTTGTTAGTATGCCAAAATATTAGTTAAAATTACTAAAATGCTTACTATATAATGATTTTAGACCATATATATTTAATTTTTAATAATTTTACTCTATTTTCTTCATACTGCCGACTGCCGACTGCCTAAAAACGACTATTTTAATAGCATACCAAGTACTGAATAACTATAGTTATTTATGCTAATTTTTAATTCAAATCAACTAAATGACTGGATAAATTACTTAGGAGTTAATAATATTCTAATTTTTAGAGAGGATAAATAAAAAATATTCGGAGAATTAAGTAACCAGATTTATTAATAAAAAAGCAGATTTATAGTGGTTCATTTTCTTCATCATTTCGGGAGACGTAGCAGTGCTACGTCTCTACATGCGTCGTAATTTATGAACAGGACTATTAGTTTTTTAAAAACTTACAGCTGGTAACTGTTAAATTGCGCGAGAAAATTTATTTTGTTGAGTATTTTTGCGAGAATCAAATAGAACTGCAATGTTTCTAACTAATAATCTACCGATTTCTGTAACTTCGATTTGATTCGATGATAACTTAATCAATCCATCTGCTTCTACTGTTTTTAATGCTGCTAATTCCTGACAAAAATACTCATGAAATTTAATCTGATATTTCTCTTCAATATCTGAAAAACGCAAAGTTTGACCGGACATAATACACATAATTACGTCTCTTCTAAGAATATCATCCCAGCTTAATTGGAATCCTTTGTTGATTGGTAAAATACCTTTTTCTACAGCTTGATAATAATCTTTGAGCTTTTTGTGATTTTGAGCGTAAGCATCTCTGAGCAAACTTACCGATGTCGAACCGAAACCAAATAACTCCGTTTCTGCATGAGTCGTATAACCTTGAAAAGTCCTTCCCAGACTACCATTGCTTTGTGCGATCGCCAATTCGTCGTCGGCTTTAGAAAAGTGGTCCATTCCGATAAACTGATAGTGATTTGCTGTCAGTTCCTCAATAGTCAATTGAAAAATTTCTAGCTTTTCTTGAGGTTTCGGTAAAGCATCTACCGGTAACTTTTTCTGTAGAGGTTTTAGCCAAGGTACGTAAGCAAAATTAAAAACAGCAATTCTATCTGGATCTAATGAAATAGTCTTTTTTACCGTCTTCCAAAAACCATGCAAAGTTTGAAAAGGTAAACCGTAAATTAAGTCTACATTCACACTTTTAAATCCAGCTTCTCGAATCCATTCCATTACATTAAACAGCATTTCTTCCGGTTGGACTCGATTTACAGCTACCTGAACCTGATAATTAAAATCTTGGATTCCGAAACTAATCCGATTGAAACCAATTTCTCTAAGAAACAAAATGTATTCTCTATCTACAGAAGTAGGATTAATTTCAATTGAAACTTCTGAAGAAACATCAAGATTAAAATGCTGATTAATATTTCCCCAAAGCTTTTTAACCTGATGTACATTCAAATAGTTTGGGGTTCCTCCTCCCCAATGCATTTGTACAACTTTTCTATCAAAATCAATCAAACTTGCTGTTTGCTGAATTTCCTTAACTAAATGCTCAACATAGGGAATCGCAATTTCTTTTTTCTCGGAGATAATCGTATTACAGCCGCAATAATAACAGGCATTTTCACAAAAAGGGATATGAAAATAAAGTGATAGCGGAGTTTTTCGATGATTAGAAATAGAAATAGCCGATTCAAAATCCTTCGGAGTAAAAGATTCGCTTAATTCTGTAGCAGGTGGATAACTAGTATATCGCGGTGTCGGGGTATCGTATTTTCTTATGATGTCTAAATCAAATTTGACGCTAGGAAATTGGAATACCATTTTTGTGGATAGTTGTTAGTTGTTAGTAGATAGTTGTTAGAGGTTAAGAGTTAAGAGTTAAGAGTCAAGAGTTAGTAATTATAAATTTTCTTCCCCCTCTTCCCTTTCTTCCCCCTCTCCCCCCTCTCTCTGTTTCTAATTAGCTGTAGCGGTTTCGTTATTTATCAACTTGTGAAACTCTGCTTCACCAATTGATTGGATTAAAATTTCTTCCAATTCTTTAGCTATTTTCATATTGAAAGAAAATGATTTATTAGCTTCTAGAACAATTTTTTCGGCTTTTTTGTCGTCAACTGGTACTTTGTCGAGAGCTTGACGATATTTGTCTTTGAATGATTTTTTGTCAGGAATTTGCTCGAAGTTATAAAAAGATGTACCTTGATAACCTTCTAAATTCAAGGTTGATTGGACTACTTTTTGTAACATTTGTCCTCCGGATAAGTCACCCATGTAGCGAGTATAAGCATGTCCTATCAACAATTCTGGTTCTTTTTCAGAGACTTCACGAATTCGAGCAATGTAATTCTGAGCTTGAGGGGAAGGTGCTATTTTCTCTCTCCAATCCGAACCATAGTAAAATTCTAAATCTTTCTCCAAATTGTTTTTACGATTCAATTCGGGAAAGTAAATTTGACTGATACAAGAATGATTTTTATGGTTTTCAAGTTCTAGTTCCAATTCACTGTAGACAAAGTATAAGTTACTCAAAAATTTTGCAAAGCAATTTCTATCGACAAGTCCCTTGACGAAACATTTCATAAAACCGATATTTTCCGTCTCACTGTGAGAGTGTTGGGTTCCGGAACGAAGTTTTATAGCTAAATTGTTACTCATTTCTAATCCTGTATTGATGAAACGCTATCTTCAACAGGATTTACGCAGTTTTATTTACATTTTTATAAGCAATAAATGCTTAATTTGTATCCAATAAGAACAATACTTAAATACCGAAACGAGCATCGAGCGCGAGCTACGATTACAAAATTACCATGATTTCTACAATACTCGCTGCACTCTCATTTTTTTGTATCGTTATATAGCTATCAACATTTCTTTATATTGTGTTTTTCTTTGAAGTCCAACACACTCCACCTTATCAGGGAGAAGAGTGCAAGGATAGAGGTGAAGTTAAACTGTATTCCATTCAATAGAAAAATATTAAAGGTCTCAATTCCTTGATTGTGAATTATAGAACTAATCATCCTTTTCTTATTGAAAATTATTCTAAACAGATTAAAAGTAAAATGAGTCTTAGTGATTTAACTTTCGATGATTATAAGTTATTAATATGTATGATATTTATCTAAGTTGCTTAAAAAACGCTAATATAAATCTCAAGTTAAGTAAATGTTAACAGATACATCGGTTATTGCTTGTATTATTTTTTAAACAATAAATTTTGATATTAGTTTTATGTTTGGGGGTGTAATTGGCGAACTCACAAAGTATTAGAGTCGGAGATAAAGTGATAATTCTGCGTCCATCTCACATCGCAGGGAAGGTTGGTTTCATCTATGCTAGAGAGACTTTACCGAATGAAGAGGTTAGCAAGCGCTGGATTATTCGCATAGATTCGGAAAATATTATGGTTTCATTGAGTCCAAAGGAATTTGACCTACTATAGTATAGCGGTTTTCACTTCAATGAAATACACAAGACTAATCCCCTTCTCGTCTTCTGTTCAGGGAAGGGGTGGTTTATCCGATGGAACATAAAATTAAGTAAGGTTTGAAGTTTATTGGACTCCTTCTAGTAATAGCAATAGATTTATTTTAAAAATTACCAGAAGTTTCGTCATCAATCCCAAGTTCTTTCTTGCTGTGTTTTAGTTTTTTCCACAGTGCTTTAATTTGTCTATAAGCTTCTTCAGAAGTTATTTTTCCTGAAGTTTGTAAATTAACGATATAACCTGTCTTTTGTGCAAATTCTTGTAGGTTAGCGTTAAACACTAAATCTTCTGGATTAAATTGACCGTAGTAACGGCTACGAGGGTACAAAAAGTTTTCCTTATCTCTTTTATCAGAATCTTCCATACGCAATACCCATCTAATAACCTTTAATTAAACTTTGATTAACCTTTTATTAACTTTTAGGGTAATATTGCTACAATCATAACAATATATCTAAATGCTATTTCTCATAACATCTATCTTCAGGCTTCGCTTTACAGAAGATGAGTCTTAAATAAGACAAAAATCTAAAAAATTATCAAAGTAAAAATACATATATCAATTACTAAAACGGTAAAATTGATTAGCTTAATTAGATGTGTATCGACTATAGACATATAGTGAAATAATTAAAAATAATTTTTAATAAATAAAGATTGCTCTAAAGCATATCTACATCATTTGCAAAAAATTGTTTTTGTAAATCAATTTAAATATTTTGACCTGAGACAAAAATATTCTTCTATTAATGGATATATAGCCCAACCGATAGAATAATTGAAGAATTCTCATGGTAAAGTCTCTTCCAACCCCAGAACCAGAGTTGCTCAAAGAAGGTACCAAGGCTCCGGTACAGGAAACGTTGTTAACCCCTCGGTTTTACACAACAGATTTTGATGCTGTGGCTTTGATGGATATTTCAGCCCACGAAACCGAGTTGGGTGCGATTGTAAACGAGTTGAAAGCCGACTATAATCGTCATCATTTCGTCCGAGATGAAGAATTTAAACAAACTTGGGATAGTATCGACGGTGAGAAGCGCAAAGCTTTCATTGATTTCTTAGAGCGTTCTTGTACTTCTGAGTTTTCAGGGTTCTTGTTGTTCAAAGAATTATCGCGAAAACTCAAAAACCGCAATCCCATGTTATCGGATGCTTTTAACTGTATGGCTAGGGACGAAGCACGTCATGCAGGATTTTTAAATAAAGCAATGGCGGATTTTAATCTTTCTTTAGATTTGGGTTATTTAACCAAAAGCCGTACATATACATTCTTTCCCCCAGAATGGATTATTTACACGGTTTACCTATCTGAGAAAATTGGTTATTGGCGATACATTATTATGTTTCGTCATTTAGAAAAACATCCAGAAAATCAATTTTATCCACTGTTTCGCTACTTTGAAAGTTGGTGTCAGGATGAGAATAGACATGGAGATTTTTTCAAAGCACTATTGAGGTCACAACCGCAACTTTTCAATAATTGGAAAGCACGTTTGTGGGTGCGTTTCTTCTTATTAACTGTATTTGTAACTCACACTTTGACAGTATTTGAACGAGTAAGTTTTTACGAGTCTCTTGGTATAGATGCTCGCGAATACAATAAAAGAGTGATTGAAGAAACCAATAATACTTCAGCTAGAGCGTTTCCAGCAATTCTGAATACTAAACATCCAGAATTTTTCCGGAGATTAGAAGAGTGTTCCGATAGCAATTTACAATTAACCAAGATTGATAACAGCAATCGTCCAAAAGTTGTTAAATTACTACAGAAAACACCCCATTTTCTTTCAATTATGGGTCACATGGTGAAGTTATTCATGATGAAACCCATCGATGCTGAAATAACCAGAGCAGAAGTACATTAAATAAATCTAGAAACGGATTTGATTGGGGAATCGATTTATATTTATTTTCTAGGTAGTTGATAGAAATAGGCGTAAATCCTTTTTTTATTGTTTTGTAGAATAGAGTAAAAAACAGATAATTGCTTATTCCCTATTCTTTCTCTTCTCTTTTCTCAAATTTAACTTTAAACTTATCCTTAAGAGCAGCTATAGAAGTTCCATAATTATTGAGATTTTCATTGGATAAAAGTTGCCAGTCATATTCTCTAACCAAAAACGCTGCGAAAAGTTTCATTTCCAATTTTGCAAATTCCTTACCGATACATTCGCGCATACCACCAGCAAAAGGTATATTAGCAAAAGGTTTTGATTTATCTTCAGCACGAGATGGTGCAAAACGTTCGGGGTCAAAGTTTAGCGGTTCGGTATATATATTACTATCTTGATGGGTTTTAGGCACAGCATAAGATACAGTCCAACCTTTAGGAATCAAGTAACCATTAAATTCACAAGATTCAATTACTTCTCGAAAACCACCACCAACTGGGGGAGAAAAGCGTAAAACTTCTTTAATAACCTGGTCTAAATAAGTCATTTGCTTGAGATTATCTGAATTTAAGGGTTGAGATAATCCCAGTTGCTTTTGTTCTTCACGTACTTTATTAAATACCTCTGGATGCTGCGCTAATAACAGACACATAGAAGCAAGTGCTGATGTTAATGTTTCATGTCCTGCGAATAATAAAGTTAAAACTTGGTCTTTTATTTCTTCTAATTCCAGCTGATGACCATCATCATCTGTAGCTTGTAATAATATCCCTAAAGCATCTTTATTTGAAGCGGGTTGCTGTTGACGCTGCAATACTATTTTTTCAATTTTCTCCAACAATAATTTGCGACAACGTAATGCTTTACTAAATCTAGTCCAAGGTAAGCGAATTGGAAGAGTGAATAAACCTGCTATCCATTCTTCAAACAGTTGTAGTAACTCACTGTCACTCCCTGAATCTGTTCCTACAAGTAATTTGCAAGCTACATCAAAAGTGTATTTTCTAATTTCTGGATACCAAGTTAAAGTATCCATATTTTCCCATTTCTCGCAATAATTTTGCAAAATTTCTTCCATTGCACAAGTATATTCACTCAAAGCTCTGGGTTGAAAAGCTCGTGATAAAATCTTGCGTCGTTTTGTATGAATACCATCTCTTTGTACTGCAACAGAAGCAGAACCTAATAAAATTCTAGTGCTACGAGGCCATTGATTGGAAAAATACTTATTGTCATTAGTGAATAAAAAGCGGTTGGCTTCCGAACCAATCATAATAATTGTAGGATTACCAAAAATACTAGTTTTAAAAACAGAACCGTACTTTTTATATCGCTTATCTGTAAAATCTGAATCGTTGAAAAAGCTAATCGATTCTCCAATAACTGGTAAGCCAAAATTACCGGGAGGTAATGGTAGTTTTTGAGAATTTGTAGATGTCATCTGATTTTGGATTTTAGATTTACGATTTTGGATTGAAGAGATTTAAAGATTTTAGATTAATACTATTGAATAAAAAATGTAACACAATTTGCAAAATCTACTGAACCTATCAAAAATAAGTTAGGGTAATTTTGTAGAGAGCCTATATACATCCTCTCTATATCTATAGGAATAATAAGCAATATTTTAATTTTTACATTTTATGGAAAAAAAATTTCCTCTAACCTCAGATATTCCTTCTCCTGCTCATATTTGTCCGTTTGACCAAGCTTGTAGTTATCTAGATGCAGCAGGAAAAGAATTAAAATTGAACCAGGGTTTATTAGAAATACTTAGTAATCCGCGAAAAGTAGTTACAGTTTCGATTCCAGTAAAACGAGACAATGGTGAAATCCAGGTTTTAGCAGGACATCGAGTCCAACATTGTAACGTTCTGGGAGCATTTAAAGGTGGTATTCGGTTCCATCCAGCAGTTACATTACGAGAAGTTTCGGCATTAGCAATGCTGATGACTTGGAAATGTGCTTTACTAGGAATTCCCTACGGTGGTGGTAAAGGTGGTATTGCGATAAATCCGAAAAACTATAGCGCTACAGAATTAGAACGTATATCTCGACGCTACATCAGCGAGTTAATCAAAGATATCGGACCATCAGTAGATATTCCCGCACCGGATATGGGTACATCCGCTCGGGAAATGGCTTGGATGATGGATACTTATTCGGTAAATATGGGTCATTCCGTACCCGGAGTCGTCACTGGAAAACCGCTTTCGATTGGTGGTTCTTTGGGAAGAGAAATGGCAACCGGACGTGGTGTAATGATTATTGTCCGCGAAGCTTTGAAAGATAAGGGTAAGTCCTTGGAAGGAATCAGAATAGCTATTCAAGGATTTGGAAATGTCGGTGGTGCTGCGGCTGAATTATTGCATCAAGCGGGAGCAACAATTATTGCTGTCTCCACAGGTTCCGGTGGTGTTTTCGCTGAGAACGGTTTAGATATTGAGGATTTAAAAGCTTATCAGAAAGAAAATAATCGTAAAATTTTGGGATATCCGCAAGCTAAACCAATTAGTAATGCAGAGCTATTAACATTACCTTGCGACGTATTGATTCCCGCAGCTTTAGAAAATCAGATTACCGATGAAAACGTTAATGATATCAAAGCAAATTTAATCGTCGAAGCTGCAAATGGTCCGGTGACACTCGAAGCTAATTTAGCATTAGAAGCAAGAGGTATTACCGTTTTACCAGATATTTTGAGTAACGCAGGTGGAGTAGTAGTTAGCTACTTAGAATGGGTTCAAGGACTTTCTTATTTATTTTGGGATGAGGAGAAAGTTAATAATGAAATGGAAAAATTGATGGTACAGGCTTATCGTAAAGTTGTAGAACAATGCCAAAACCGAAAAATTTCTCCTAGATTAGCAGCTTATGTACTCGGTGTAGGAAGAGTAGCGCAAGCTTTGAATGATAGAGGGTTATATCCTTAACAGTGAGCAGTTATTAGAATATTTCTAATTTATATAAATATTTTCGTTTATGATGAAAGTCTTGATAAAGACGTAGCACTGCTACGTCTCTACATTAGTGATTGAATAAATTACCAATTGCTTATTGTTCATTGATGATCCACACCCTTCGGGTGAAAATTGTTAATTTTTTTGATATTCTCCCCCACTAGCCTTAAAACCTTTTTCTTTAAGAATAATATTACCGTTGGTGGCATTGTTAACAATAAAATCGACTTCACCAAAGGGGATAAATCTCACGTAGTAAGCAGTATTATCTTTGATTGCAACGTAACTTTTAAACTTACTTTCAGCATCAACCTTTGGCAATCTTGCAGCTTCAACAGCATATAATTCTGTCTTTTCTGCACGATTATCATAAACGTTCATGTAAATTTGATTTTCTTCGGAGTAAACTCTTACCGTTCTGCTATTGGTCGCAAACAGCAACAAAGTTGAAACAGCAGAAGGATTTGTATATCTAATTTCGATAACATCTTCCCTTACCCAACCAATATCATCTGCTTCTGAACCAAATTTGACCTTATACCAAGAATAAGTATCTCCAGCAGGTTTCTTCTGGTCGAGGATTCTTACCTTTTCTCCCTTCTTCCCTTCATGAATCACTCGACGATTTAGCGAAGGTCCAGAACGGATATTAATTGTAGTACCATTGCTGCTGTTAGTCTTAAGAATTCCTTCACTAGCAGAAAAAGCTTGTATCGGTGTTGGTTGATTAGCATCTGCCATAATTTTATCTCCGAAAATTATTATAGGGGGGTACTCAAACATATTAGTAGTAGCTATTATGACTGAAACAATCACAAACATATAAAGCAGCGACCTCTAAGTTAACTATGAGGTGAAAGTATTCAGATTTACCACTGTTGTTTGCTACAAATTTCTATAATTTAGTTTCTGTAATTCTCAAATCTTTCTGGAGACTTAGGGTGAAACACTTTAGAGATGCTGAGGATACTGGAGAAAGAATATTTGGAAAGATAGTAAGTGTTGCAAGCAGCTTTAATTAAGGTATCTGAAATTTTTGTAAAATATTTGTATTCGGAAACAATTAACGTCAGTTCGGGATCAGGAATCAATTCTGCTTTTAATAGCCGATTAATCGCTAAAATAACGTAACTACTACTTCACCACATAAGTTATGAGGGGTGCCACAATGATATTTGTAGGTTGGGTTGAACGGAGTGAAACCCAACACCCGAGTT
>JBCBHT010000180.1:0-12760 GCA_038525335.1 Cyanobacteria bacterium J06621_15
AGTAACCGTGAGCAGCTACGATGTTGTAGGTTACTTTGGTCGTTTAATCTTCCAATATGCTTCCTTCAACAACAGCCGCAGCTTGCACTTCTTCTTAGCTGCATGGCCTGTAGTAGGAATCTGGTTCACCGCTTTGGGTGTAAGCACAATGGCTTTCAACTTGAACGGTTTCAACTTCAACCAGTCTGTAATCGACTCTAGCGGTCGTGTTGTAAGCACCTGGGCTGATGTATTGAACAGAGCTAACTTGGGTATGGAAGTAATGCACGAAAGAAATGCACACAACTTCCCTCTTGATTTAGCTGCTGGTGAAACTGCTCCTGTAGCAATCAGCGCTCCTGCAATCAACGGTTAATAATTTAATAATAATATGGAGACGTAAAGCTTTATTTACGTCTCTACATAATAAGAACACCTTCCGAGAAATCGGGAGGTGTTTTTTGCTGTGCAATTTTTATAGGTTCATGGTTAGCAATTTATCGCTTTATTGTTTAAATACTCAGCCATCGCTACATTACGGAACTAGGCTTGTTAGAATTTTTGAAAAAATGAAATCCAATTTGTTATAAAGATTTAAAGCTAGGAAATTATCTGATTCGACCATGATAGTTAAAATTTAAACCAAAGCTTGAGTGACAGCTTGCAATTTTGTGGTTTGTACCCAGGGGTTTTCACAAAAACTTTGAAGTTTGGTGGGAATTTCAATGATAAATTCCGTTCCACTTCCAGGTGTAGAAATACACTTCAGTGTACCGTTATGCTTCTCTGTAATAATTTGATGGCTAATCGACATTCCTAATCCTGTACCTTTACCAGCAGGTTTGGTTGTAAAGAAAGGTTCAAATATTCTTTTTTGAACTTCATCAGGTATTCCCGAAGCATTATCAATAATTCTAATTGCAGCTTTATTCTCAGCTACAACTTCTGTAATAATTCTAATTTTAGGTACAAAACCTTCCTGTTTTGATAAATCTTCTAAAGCATCAATTGCGTTAGCAAGAATATTCATAAATACTTGATTTATTTTTCCTGCGTAGCATTCTACTTTAGGTAAATCACCATATTCTTTGATTAATTCAATTTTTTTAGTACCTGTTGGTGAACCCAAACGATGCTGAAGAATCGCAAGAGTAGAATCAATTCCTTCATGGATATTTACTACTTTGAACTCTGCTTCATCATGTCGAGAGAAGTTTCGTAAAGATAAAACAATTTCCCGAATCCGTTCGGTTCCAATTTCCATTGAAGAAAGAAGTTTGGGTAAATCTTTCATCAAAAATTCTAAATCAATTTCCTCTGCTTTAGCTTCAATTTCTGGAGTAAGTTGAGGAAATTGAGTTTGATAGAGTTGTACGAGTTCTAACAAATCTTTAATATATTCATTAGCATGTTGAATATTGCCATGTATGAAACCAACTGGATTATTAATTTCATGAGCGATACCGGCTACTAATTGACCCAAAGTAGACAACTTTTCCGATTGTACAAGTTGAATTTGAGCGTGTTGTAAATCTCTTAATGCTTGAGAAAGTTCCCAAGTTCTCTGAGTTACCTGCTGTTCTAAATTTTGATTGAGTTGATTTAAAGCAGTTTCAGCTTCAATACGCTGTTTTACTTCTTCTTTTAAACGAATATTTTGATGTTCGAGTTTTTTAGTCAAGCTTTGTAGTTTTACGTGAACTTGAATCCTTGCTAAAACTTCTGCTTGTTGAAAAGGCTTAGTTATATAGTCTACAGCACCAAGAGATAAACCCGAAACTTTATCGCTTGAATCGTTAAGTGCTGTCATGAAAATAACGGGAATATCTTTAGTAACCAGATTCTGCTTGAGTCTACGACAGGTTTCAAATCCATCTATTCCCGGCATCATTACATCTAGTAAAATTAATTCCGGTGGGTCGTATTCAGCTTGTTTTAAAGCACTTTCTCCGTTAGTTGCTACAGCTACTTCAAATCCAGCAACTGTTAAAGCTTCTGAAAGTACTTCTAAATTACTAGGAGTATCATCAACAATTAAAATGACATTTGGCTCGAAGTTATTCATTACTCTTCCTTCCCTATTAATAAGCAGACACACAAATTAGACGAATACAGAATATACGAAACGCGATTAACTCTATTTTATTCCATATATTTTTTAAGAAATTCCTGTATTTGTTCTATTTGAAAAGATTTAGCATATTTATTTATAGTATTTGCAAAGTTAGCGTATTGTGAATCGATTCTAGCCAATTCTTTTATTTGCTGTTGAATATTTTTGATACGACCTTTTAAAGCTAATTCGTATAGTTGTTTAAGTTCTTTTTGCTCGGGAGGAATAACTTCGGAAGAGGATTGTGTTTGCTCTGGAATTACTTCTAAATTTGCAACTTCTTTTTCTACGTAAATCCATTCTAAGTTTAAGTGTTTTTGTAATTTTTCTAGTAATTCGCTTGTCTTCAATGGCTTTGGAATAAAGTCATCAGCACCAGCATCTAAACTTTTATTGATATTTTCGTCAAAAACGTTTGCTGAAGAAACAATAATTTTGATGTTACATAAATCTGGAGAATTTTTTAAATTATCCATCATCTCAAAACCATTCATAATTGGCATAGAAATATCTGCCAATATTAAATTTGGTTTAAATATTGCAGCCTTTGATAAACCTTCTTTTCCGTTTACTGCTTCTGCTAATTCAAATCCTATTGGTTCAAGTAAATTTACGATTACAGAACGGTTTTCCCAATGGTCATCTACTACCAGAATTTTGCGCTTTTCTCCCTGGAAACCAGTAATAGTTTTTTGTGGAGAATTTATCAAATGTTGAACCCATTCGGTCGCTTGTGATATTTCGACATCGAACCAGAATTTGCTTCCTTTATCCGGATAACTTTCAACTTCTAAAGTACTTCCCATCAGAGTTACAATTTTTTTACTAATAGTTAACCCCAGCCCCGTTCCTTCTGACTGTTTTTGAAAGTTTCCAACTTGTTCAAATGGTAAGAATATTTTCTTCAGCTGTTCATCGGTCATTCCCACACCGGTATCTATAATTTGAAAGCGAATTCTATAAATATTACTAGTTTGAATATTACTAACTTGAATATCTTCGACTTGATAATTTGCAACTAAACTAACTGTAAAAGTTACTCCACCAGTTTCAGTAAATTTAATAGCATTGCCGAGTAAGTTAATTAATACCTGACGCAAACGTTTTTCATCTGCTTGAACACCTATAGGCAGATTAATATCAGATTCGTAATTAAAATAAATTCCTTTTTGCTCAGCTTTAATCCTACAAATATCTGCTACACCTTCTAGAAACGAAGGTAAATGGATTGGTATGGGATGCAATTCCATTTTCTGTGCTTCTATTTTTGAAAGGTCAAGAATATCATTAATCAGAGTTATTAAATGCGAGGCGCATTGGTCGATAATGCTAATACCTTTTTGTTCTTTTTCTGTTAAATTATTTGAGCCTTGAAGTATTTGAGCATAGCCTAAAATACCGTTTAAAGGTGTACGTAACTCGTGACTCATGTTGGCGAGAAATTCGCTTTTAGCTTTATTTGCAGCATCGGCATTAACTTTTGCTTCTTTTAGTTCGACTGTACGCTCATCAACTCTAATTTCTAATTCTAAGTTAGTTCTCTCTAATGTGTTAAAAGAGTCTCGTAGCTGTAAAGCCATATCATTAAAAGAACGAGCTAAAGAATTAAACTCGTGAACTCGGGAAGATTGAATTTTTTGATTCAGTTTTCCAGATGCAATTGCTGACGAAGCCTTGCTTAATTCTAAAATAGGTCTGGTAATCCAACGAGACGTAAAGAAACCGATAAGAATTGCTAGACCTAAAGCTAAAAAACACAACATAATTGTTGCGTTTCTATTGGCATTAATTTTTTCCATGAAATCGGCTTCTGGAACTGTAACCACCATTAGCCAATCTAATCCTAAATCATCTTGCCAAGGAGTTATTTGAACAAATTTACGATTACCTTTTATTTTAAATTCAAGTTGCTGAATATTTTTGATTTGATTTAAATCACCGAATTGTTCTTGTAAATGTTTAGCTGTTGCTTGAATTAAAGGGTCTTTGCTCGCAATTGCTTTTATACGTTGAGGTTTACCATCAACAATTGTGAAAGGTTCTTCTTGTGCAGAGCTTGCTATTAACAGTCCGTCACGTTCAACAATAAAGGTTTTTCCCGATGGGCTGACTTTTAGAGTTCTCAAAAAGTCGCTGATTTGTGAAAGTTGCTGCTCTACAGCAATTACACCTATTAATTCTTCATTTTGATTGTAGATGGGGCGACTAGTGGCAATAGCCAGAGCAAATGGTTCTAATAGTAAATTATAAACTTCACTCCAAACGGGTTTTCTTTGTTTAACAGCGTCTGCATACCAACCTTCTTTTTGTAAAGTATATTCTCCGTCAACAACCGTTTCTCCGTTATCAACAAGAACCTTTGTCCGATTTCCTTGGTTATCTGTACCGTAAATATAAAGGTGAGTATTCCCAAACTTTCTAAAATTAACTTCATCAATAGTTATACGCTCATCCCCATAAAAGTGACCCGATGCTAAATGTACTCCTGATTCAAGACCAAAAAGAATATAGCCCACGTCGAAGGTATTTACCTGTTTCCAAAGATAATGAGTAACTTTGCCTGTATTATTTGGAGAAATTAGTCCTATTTCAATTGCATCCGAAGTATTTTTCACAACTCTTCTGGGAGTAGCCATATAACTGTCAAGACGCTGGTCAATACGACCGCTTACTTCCTTACGCAATCGACTAGCTAAATCATTAACTGCTTTTTGCCCATTACGTAGAGACAAGTATCCGGTTAGTCCTACCGCAGCAAAAATCTGTACGACAAATGGAATGACAAGGATTAAACGTAGTGAAAGCTCTCTAGATTTAACAGATTTAGAAGGTTGAGCGGATGTTTGCTGCGGTAACATAAGTCGTAGAAAGGTAAATGTGTAAGACCTGCATGAGTTGCTAATTATAGGTTTCCCATTTTGGAGTCCAAACTTACGAACATAGATTGAAAATTATATAAATACCAAAATTGTTTATAAAAGTATCGCTTATAAGATAAAAGATTAAGCAAATATCTTTTTTATTAAGAAATTTTACGCTTACGCATTTTTTTTCTCTTACACTTACGACGACTTAGATAAAGTCGAACT
This sequence comes from Cyanobacteria bacterium J06621_15, assembly GCA_038525335.1. GTDB lineage: Bacteria > Cyanobacteriota > Cyanobacteriia > Cyanobacteriales > Nostocaceae > Rivularia. The sequence goes on from JBCBHT010000180.1 coordinate 5,182, forward strand.
TTAGGAAGTAGTAAAAGTGAAACAATTGTGACATTGATAAAAAATACATAGAGAGGAACAGCAGCAATTTCAATCGACCAATTCTTGATGGTAAAAAGATTTAATAAAGTTCCTAGACCATATAAAAACCATGAAACAAGACTTTCTGTTTTAGGTTCATAATAAGATTTTTTAATTGTCGGTAATGCTCCCATAAAATCAACTACTAGACTTAATGCAAGAGCAATTAAAGGTGAATTAAAACGCCACCAAAGTATAAGACCTATACCAGCACTTGAAAGGCATATTTTGTCAAAGCGATTCCAACCTCCTTGACCATATTTAAATGAAAGAACAGCAATAATCAGTTGAGCTATTACTGGGAAAAATAACGCCCATAAAGTGTTGGTTGCACCATTTGAAAAATAATAGCTCGCACACATAATTAATCCGTTAGTACCCCAAATCCACCAGCTGGCACGATTGGGTCGGGTTTTACCTTGGCAAACTGTGACAAGATAAGGTACGAAATAGAGGAAGGAGAAAAAACTAGCAGCTATACTTATAAAAGTTTGCCAATTGTTTAGGAGCATTTTTCCTAGATTCAATTTACAAGGGTATACAGTGGTAGATTACATACCCTGACAAACTTTTAAAAACAAATTATTCAAATAAAAGCTAGTATAAAAGCTAGTATTTATTTTTTAGATTTCTGGCTGTTTTAATATACAGTCAAAAAAGAGACATCAATCGCACCATAGAATTTTTCAAAAGTAGGATTGCCATTATTATCAATTGCTTCACCTTGTCCTTTAATCAAGCGAGTTATACGGAATCGATGATAATTAATGAATTGCTCGCGTAAAGAAACATAACGTATGTTTTCATGTTTAATTAACTCTTTGTTTAACTCATGTAAGCTGTGCCAAGGACATTTCATAACTGTATGATGAGCATTATGATAACCAAAATTCAGAAGCAGCAAATTTAACCAAGAATAGCGTTGAGAAAACAAATTGGAAAAGGTATTTATCTGTTCGTGAGCGCGATTTCGTTTTGGTAATTTGGTACCGGGTGGAAATCCTTCGTAAGTATGCTGAAATGCATCCATCCAACGCAGTACTGTAATCATGCCAATATAAGATAGAAAGTAAAGTAACAATGCTTTAGGAGAAATTAGTCCTAAATATGCAAACATTCCACCTCTGATTGCAAGAATGATTATGGTTCTCAAACGCTCTTCACGACGCTCTAAGTTACGCCAAGGTGAGATAATCCATTGCCAACGAGACCAAAATGCAGTTACTGGAAAGTAAAGCCATTCGAGAACCAAAATAATTTGCTGTACTATATGTGGCTGCTTTTGAATTGCTTGAGGTATGTCAAAGGTTATTATGTCAGCTCTATCTACATGATGGGCTATATGAAGCAAAGTCAAAGTTTCAAATCTGTAGTAACAACCTCCGTTAAACAAAAGCATTACTTTTCCGAAGGTTACATTCAAATGACGCTTTTTAAATATAGACCCATGCATTAACTCATGACTGAGATACGCAGAAATTAACAGACTATGGGTAAGAAGAATTACACCTAATACATTTAACTCAATACCAGGCAAAATAAGTAGAGTAATTCCTCCTAAATAACCCATAAAGGTGTAAATTATGGCAACCGTATTCCAAAATGGTTTATCTCGATGTAGGTAAGGACTGACATCAATTTTTTCAGAAATTGTCACCATAGTTTGATTCCATTCCAGTTTGAAAGAAAATAATATGATGGATGATTTTCCAACATTCCCAGACTTAAGCCATCGCAGCAAATTCAGATTGAGATTTCTGAGACGATTCCAGACATTCGCGATAAATATCTTTAAATAATCGTTGCTGCAATTCCACAAAAGATTGATAACCTTGAAAGACCCATTCCATAATTTGCCGCTTTGATTCTGGACGATAACTAATAACCATATTCAAAGCATCCAAAACATGGTCAAAGTGTCTGGCTTCTGCTCCACTACCTTCATGCTTTCCGTGAATCACGATATAGCACCAAGGGTCATATTTGTGCCCTCTAATTGGTACCGGAGAACTATTTCTCAGGTAAGTATCGAATCCACTGCCTTTTTGCTCGTAACGAACAATTTTGTCTATTAATGCATATTCGCGATCGCCAAGCATTTCTGATGCTGCATGAAAACCGATTGCTTTGATTAAAGATACAGCATCACCGGGAGTTCCTTGATATCCTCTCATTACAGCATTGGAAATATCATCCAAGTAAGCAGGAGTTTTGAAAAATTCATTACGCTGCTCTGTAGATAGTTCTGCGTAGTCTGCTGAAGTCTTTAGCAATAATTGAGCTAGTTCGCGGTGAGTAATACCATAGGCTCCTTCATCAGACGCTGCAACCATTATCTCAGCAGAAATCTGAAATCCTTTATCTGCTTGTTCTATTTCTAATTCATTGGAATCATTAAACAAATAACGGGACATCGCAATTGAGCTTGCTAATCGAGCAATTACTGAAGATGCATAACCGTTAAAATAGGTATAGCGCTGGAAAAATAGATATAAAGAAACAGAATTTTGTGTCGCTAAACGAACGGTAGAAGCTACGGTTTGCTCCAATTCAACAAAATCAAATTTTTCGGTAAAAAGATTTTCAGAAAAAGTTGTCATTTGAGTTTTTAAAGAAAGATATAAATCGTCGGGAGCGATGCAACACAAGATTTTAACTTATATCTTTTTCGCTCTGCTTGTATATTTATATTTCCTGAAATAATAATTTTTGTCCTCAGTGAAATGACGGTTTTATTTTCTTTCTCTGTTGGAGCGTTTTTTATGTTTTTTGTTAACTTATTGTAGTTTTTATAAAGCTAATACAATAGTTGATTATCTTATGGATTTAGTTAATATATTTTTCATATAGTTATTATATTTGCTTGATTTTATAAGTATTATCACTTTAGATAGAGAATAATGTTTTTACCTTCTGAGATGTAATATCCACCCGTAGCTGTATTACTGAACTAAACTTTTATGCAAACATTGGACATGATATTCTGTACCTCGCCACATATTGTTAGAATTTTTCAAAAAATCAAAACCCATTTTGCTATATAGATTCAAAGCCGGGAAATTATCGGATTCAACCATAATAGTTAAACGCTGAAAATTACGCTGTACAGCTTCATATTCTACTGCTCTAATTAATAGATTACCTATACCTTTTCTTCTATAATCTTTATCTACTAAAAGCGACTGTAAATAAGCGGTAGAGCTTCCATCAGCCAATTCGATATCGTAATGTTTGGGAACAAACTGCACCGTTCCGACAATATTAAGATTAATAAAAGCAATAAAGATAACGCGCTTACCTTCTTCATGTTCAATTACCTCTCGTCGCAGCATATTATAAGTGTAAATATCTGCATCTCGCCATAAAAAAAACTGCTGGGTATCTTCAGGTTTTAGTTTTTTGATTGAAATCATACCTGCTCCTGTTACTTTGCCAGCAGATTAATTTGTGAAATATTATAGGTTAGCCAAAGCTTCTAGAAATATAAAATATATCTATTTCCTCAGTGGCATTGTAATAAGCCGCACCTACGCAAACTAGTTCACTTGACTTATCTAAACCTAATTTTTTCACAATTTCGATAGCGTAAAAATCCTGCTTCCAACAAAAATATTTTTCTCCACTAACAAAACTGCAATTTCTTCCGAATTGTAATCTTGATATATAAAGTAAATAGTTACTACTCAGTGATTCATTTGCTCGGGCTGAATCATTCGTGTAACTTAATTTATTTTATAACTTGCAAACCATTTATTAAAAGATAGCTGAGTTTTTCTCCATCATTTTTGATAGCTGTCACCGCCTCATATATATACAGCACCTTGCAGGTAAATGAGGTACAAAAAATTTTATAAAACTCTTGTAGTACGGAGAGCAGCGCGGCGTGCGCGGAGGAACACGACCGTTGTAGCGACTGCGGGGCATCCCTGCCCGTTAGAGTATACCTCATGAAGATGAAATATGCTGTATTTTGCATACCCACTTATTCTTGAACCATTGTTTGAACAATCCAAATCTATTGCTTTTATGTCAGTGTAACCGTTGGTCAAGGAACAGAATTCTGCATTGAAATTCCGATTACCACAACTCATTCCCACCATCTCCCCAAACATGCAGACAAAGAATTAGCTATAAAGCTCAACACATTAATCAGTTAAGATATATAAACTTTTTCTTCAAGATAGTAATATCTATTTTATCTGTATATACATAAATTTATATAAAAAGAAGCAGTTACTACTTGTATATAAATCAACTAAATGCATGTATAGTTAACTTTTACCGAATTTTGGCATAAATTAGAAATTTATTTTTAATATTTGTTTACAAAGCAAGATTAATTAATAGTGATTTTCATAAAATAAGTTAATTTTGTTTAACTATTTTTGAGATAGTTTTTTATACAATTTCACGAAAGTTAATTGAAATATAGCGAACATTTAAGGTAAAAAATAAACTATAGATAGCCGATAATTTTTCTCTTTGCTCTTACCGTTTCCCCAGTAGTGATTTATTCATAATTATTTTCGGGATGAGATTTTTTAGAGAAAGCTAAGTTCTGTACTCTATCGGCATTTGGGGAGAAAGTATAGAACTAAATATATCAAAAACAGCAATAATCTTAATTCATTGAATTGAGAACACTTGTTGTTAGCACTTAATAAGAATTCAGTCATGACCACAACTTTAAAAACACGCGAAGGCGGTAATCTGTGGGATAGGTTCTGTGCATGGATTACCAGTACTAACAATCGGATTTATATCGGTTGGTTCGGAATGTTAATGATTCCGACTTTATTAGCTGCGACTACCTGCTTTATCATTGCTTTTATTGCGGCTCCTCCTGTTGATATCGATGGTATTCGCGAGCCAGTTGCAGGTTCTTTAATTTACGGAAACAATATTATTTCCGGTGCAGTTGTACCTTCTTCCAACGCTATCGGATTGCACTTTTACCCAATTTGGGAAGCTGCTTCTTTGGATGAATGGCTTTACAATGGCGGTCCTTACCAGCTAATAGTATTTCACTTCTTAATTGGCTGCTTCTGTTATTTGGGTCGTCAGTGGGAATTATCCTACCGTTTAGGGATGCGTCCTTGGATTTGCGTTGCTTATTCCGCTCCTTTGGCATCCGCAACCGCAGTATTCTTGATTTACCCCATCGGTCAAGGTTCTTTCTCTGATGGTATGCCTTTAGGTATTTCTGGTACCTTTAACTTCATGTTCGTGTTCCAAGCTGAACACAACATTTTGATGCATCCTTTCCACCAGTTGGGTGTAGCGGGTGTATTCGGTGGTGCGCTATTCAGTGCAATGCACGGTTCTTTGGTAACTTCTTCCTTGGTAAGAGAAACCAGCGAAACCGAATCTCAAAACTACGGTTACAAATTCGGTCAAGAAGAAGAAACTTACAACATCGTAGCTGCTCACGGTTACTTCGGTCGTTTGATTTTCCAATACGCAAGCTTCAACAACAGCCGTAGCTTACACTTCTTCTTAGCTGCTTGGCCAGTTGTAGGTATCTGGTTCACCGCATTGGGAATCAGTACAATGGCATTTAACCTAAACGGCTTTAACTTCAACCAGTCCGTAATTGACTCTAGCGGTAAAGTTATTAGCACCTGGGCTGACATGTTGAACCGCGCTAACTTGGGTATGGAAGTCATGCATGAAAGAAATGCTCATAACTTCCCCTTGGATTTAGCTGCTGGTGAGGAAGCACCTGTTGCATTAACTGCACCTGCGATTAATAGTTAAATTTTCCATTCGTGTTTGATTTAGAAACCTAATCTAATTAGTAGAAAACACCTTTCGATAAATCGGAGGGTGTTTTTCTATGGTTCGTAGTTGCACTTTAGTGCAAAATCCTTATTTTTGACGAAGACCGCGCAACTACAAACAAATCCTAACTTTTGGTAAGCTAATATTCGTCATCTACCAATTACAATGCCAGACCTTACACCAAATTCGAGTTTCAGTTTGACTCTACGTTTAGAAATTCCCAATCGTATCGGGATGTTCGCTAGCGTTACTAATGCGATTGCAGCGAGTGGTGGGAATCTCGGTCAAATTGATTTGATTGAGCAAAGCAGACAGGTTTCGATTCGCGATATTACTGTTGATGCTGCGAGTACGGAACATGCTGATAATATTATTCAAGCGGTAAAGGCTTTACCGGTGATTAAGGTTCTGGATGTCTACGACCGGACTTTTAATTTACATCGGGGTGGAAAAATCAGCATTGCTAGCAGAATTCAACTCAAGAGTATATCCGATTTGGCAATGGCTTATACTCCCGGTGTAGGTCGTATCTCTAGCGCTATAGCTCAGAACCCAGAGGAAGTTTACAATTTAACAATTAAACAAAATACTGTTGCTATTGTTTCCGATGGTAGTGCTGTTTTGGGTTTGGGTAATTTGGGACCGGAAGCTGCTTTACCCGTGATGGAAGGGAAAGCAATGTTATTTAAGGAGTTTGCGGGTATCGATGCTTTTCCAATTTGTTTAGCAACTCAGAATACAGATGAAATTGTCAATGTGGTGAAAAATCTGGCTCCGGTATTTGGAGGTGTAAATTTAGAAGATATTGCTGCACCTCGGTGTTTTGAAATTGAAGCGAGATTGAGAGAAGAATTAGATATTCCGGTATTTCACGATGACCAGCATGGTACGGCTATTGTGACTTTGGCTGCTTTATTCAATGCTTTGAAATTGGTGCAAAAACCTATAGAGCAAATCCGTATTGTTATTAATGGTGCTGGTGCTGCTGGAGTTGCAATAGCCAAGTTACTGCGTAAAGCTAAAGCTAAAGAAATTTGGATGTGCGATTCTAAAGGAATTATTTCTACGAGTCGGAATAATCTTAATGAAGAAAAGCGTAATTTCGCAGTGAAAGCGACTGGTAAGTTAGCTGATGCTGTAAAAGATGCGGATGTATTTATCGGTGTCAGCGCTCCGGGAGTATTAACACCGGAAATGGTAAAGACAATGGGTAAAGATGCAATTGTTTTCGCAATGGCTAATCCGGTACCAGAAGTTCAGCCAGAATTGGTTCGAGATGATGTTGCGGTAATTGCTACCGGACGCAGTGACTATCCAAATCAAATCAATAATGTGTTAGCTTTTCCCGGAGTATTTCGCGGTGCTTTAGATTGTCGTGCAGCCACAATCACTACTGCGATGTACCTCGAAGCAGCAAGTGCAATTGCTTCTTTGATTAAACCGTCAGATTTAACTAAAGAAAACATTATCCCGTCGGTATTTGATGAACGAGTATCAAGCGTAGTCGCAGGTGCTGTACAGCGTGCTGCTCGTGAGGGGGATATTGCACGACGTTAGGAGTTAGGAGTTAGGAGTTAAAAGTTAGGAGTTAGGAGTTAGGAGTTAGGAGTTAGGAGTTAGGAGTTAGGAGTTAGGAGTTAGCTAATATGATTAACCTTTGACCTTTAACCTATTACCTATTAAGTACTTAGGCAAAATTAATTTGATATTTGTCATTGCGAGTGGAACGAAGTGAAAC
>JBCBHT010000180.1:12770-15086 GCA_038525335.1 Cyanobacteria bacterium J06621_15
AGGTAATAGGTTAAAGGTCAAAGGTTAATCATATTACCTATTACCCATTACCTATTACCTATTACCTATTACCAACTAACTACTCTTCGCTCAAAAACTTGAGATAATTATTACTCAATTCTTTCACTGCTGCATCGTAAAATTGCTTTCCATGTTCTGGTGTTGCTAGTGCTGGATTTGAACCCATTCTTCCATCTGGGTAATGATTGCGAAAATCTATAGCGCTATAGATTTTATGTCCTTTTGCTACTTCTGCCGATAATGGAGCTTGCTTTATCGATTCTGGATATATATACTGCGTTAGAGCAACCTCGGAAGGAGTAGCGTGGGAACCTTCTTCATCTCCATATAGTTCTTTGGCTAGTTTGTATACGGAACTGCACATAAACCAATTACCCATCCTACATTTAACTTTTTCAGCATTGGGTATACGTAAATCTATTAAATCGGCATAGGTTTCGGAAAAAGCAGCTTTGAGAGTAGCCATATTACCCCCATGTCCGTTGATAAAAAAGAATTTGGTAAAACCAGCTTTCGCTAAACAAGTTATATATTCTTTGACGACTTGAATCATGGTACTCGGACGCAAGCTGATGGTACCGGGAAAAGCAGTGTGGTGTAATGCCATTCCAACGTTGATTGTTGGTGCTACCATCGCTTGAATTGATTTACCAACACCATGAGCTAAAGATTCGGCACATATTGCGTCGGTTCCAATTAATCCGGTTGGACCATGTTGTTCTGTGGAACCTATAGGGAAAATAATTCCTTGAGATTGCTGTAGATATGTTTCAACTTCTTGCCAAGTACTCAGATGCAGTAACATTTTTATGATTCTGTGTGGTGGAAACAATACCTATTGTGAACGAGACTGCTATGGAAGGAGTGACAATATAAAATTTTGGTCAGTAGTAACGCTACTTTCACTTCTAGGTTACAAGTTCGGATGCGAAGACAGCACTGTTACGAACATATTTTCTTTTCTAGTTTTTGATTTAATTCAATATAAATTATAACTTCCGAATTCTAAACTCAATATTGCTTTGAGACCCGACTACTTTTAAACGTTTTTCTATTACTTATTAAATAATTGAATATTCGCAATTATATATCTATATCTATAAATATAATTAAAAATTTTTCTATAAAGTAAATAATTTTAATATAAAAATTAAAAGTTTGTTATAGTTGTGATTCACAACAATTCATCACTAAAAAATAGTCAATATATATGATTTTAAAATTACTTGAGCGTCATAACCGTAAGGAAATTTTGAAGCTATTTTTGCCAAATCTCCTATTTAAGAATATCTCACAATCTAAGATATCGTTAAAAAGGTTGACGCTCAGTTTCAATTAACAATATTTTGCGCTTTTATTCAATGTTATTTTTAGTATTATCTAGCAGTAAGATTGAATATCTTCACCGCACTGGTCTACCAAATAACATAAAGCCTTAAAACGCAAACTAACAAACTGTTCGTAAAGTGGATTCATTTTGCATAAAGGCGGTATATGAGCCAGTTTACATCCAAGTAAGATTATATCTCGTTCAAACGGACAATCCGCTGGAATTAGTTTAGCAATAAAATGCGCTAGCTTACGATTATGAATCTCTAAAGAATCTAGCCATTTACGCAAAGGCTGCAAAAAGTCGAATGTAGGTCTATTTAACTGGTTATTACTTTTTGACTGCTTGTGCAATTTTACAAAACTGCTGATTACTTCTAACATAATTATTGTGGGCTTCCCCTCAGATTGTTCCTAATAATCCGACTCTAAACTTACAAAAGCATTCAACTTTTTTATCATTGATTACACTTTTGTTATTTATTATTTAACTTCACCATACAGCTAAAAACTGTTCTAGTGGTTACAGAAACACAAAGATTAGATAAAGTTCCCGATTTCTGTTTTTATTAATTGTTTAAATTTCTAGTTTTCTTCACATTCTTAACGTACAACGAATATTTTCTCAGCGCGTAGTACCTTAAGATATAATTTTCCCGAAAAATAAATATTTCTTTGCTTATACCAAAGCTAGATTACACTCCAGTCCTTCTGCTTTTCAACTACGATTTTAGTCTATTACCTATTTTCAGAATTGTCATGCATTTTACAAAAATTAATGTTATTAATAATTTTTTAATAACTATGTGTTTATTTTATTAGAAAACGTAATTTAATTTTATTTTTTGGTTGACGTAAAAAGAAAACAAGAATAATTACTCCTTTCTAGTACTTCACCACATTAATTTTGCGGGGTTTTGAAGTCTTTTTGTAGGTTGGGTTAAGCGAAGCGCAACCCAACTAGGA
>JBCBHT010000181.1:0-14737 GCA_038525335.1 Cyanobacteria bacterium J06621_15
GGGATTACCATCAGCGTCCCAATCTCGGGAATAGCTAGTTTGGTTCCCATTTGCATCGTAAGTATAAGTAGAAATACTATCGGGATTGCCATCCCCGTCTCTATCTTCAGAAGAGCCAGTTCGATTGTTATTAGCATCATAAGTATAGGTAGAGATACTATCGAGATTACCATCCCCGTTTCTATCTACAGAATAGCTAGTTCGATTGTTATTAGCATCATAAGTATAGGTGTAGATACTATCAGGATTGCCGTCCCCGTCGTTATCTACAGAATAGCTAGTCTGGTTTCCATTGGTATCGTAAGTGTAAGTGGAGATGCGATTAGGATTGCCGTCCCCATCACCGTCGTAAGAAGAGCTAGTCTGGTTCCCATTTGCATCGTAAGTGTAGGTAGAGATAGTATCAGGATTGCCGTCCCCATCACTATCGTAAGAAAAGCTAGTCCAGTTCCCATTAGCATCGTAAGTACTAGTAGAGATAGTATCAGGATTGCCGTCTCCGTCTTCATCTCTGGAATAGCTAGTCCGGTTCCCATTTGCATCGTAAGTCCAAGTTTGGATGTAATCGGGATTGCCATCTGCATCATTATCTGAAGAAGAGCTAATTAGGTTCCCATTAGCATCGTAAGTACTAGTAGAGATAATATCAGCATTCCCATCTCCATCACTATCAGTAACTGTAATTCTTTGGGAAATATATTCATTATTCATGTTAAATACCTTTATTTATGATTAGTTTTGAAACTCAAATATACTGTAGATTTCTCTGTAATCAGTAATAAAGAGGTGAAGGGTTGATAAAAATTGGGTATAGTACGGAAAGAAATATCACTAATATTTTTCTTAATTATTTCTAAAGATTTAGGTAGTACTTAATATAAAGAAAAATGAATAAGCAAAGTCAAAACGAGTACTCAAATTTGACATAAATAAAACCCTCAAAAAAGGGCTTTAAAATCAATTTTTAACGGTTTTAATCATTATTTACTCTGTATTCTAGGAATCTGTACTCCTAAAGCAATCATTAATGTAGCCATGTAAGACGTTAAAGACAACCACAATAAATGATTATTTTGAAAATACCAACCCAATACCGCTACCGGAATAAATCCCAATCCCAAAGCAATCAAAGCTGAATTTCTCAGAATATTTCCTGCTTTTAATCCCACGGTATAACCTTCAAACATAAGAGCTATCGCTCCACAAATTAAAAGCGGTAATAACCAATCTCTATAAACAAAAACCGATTCGCTTATATCCTTGTGATTGGTCAATAAACCAAATATTATTTGGGGAAACAGAATTGATATAGAAGCGAATACAAATGCAATTAAAACTCCTGTAAAAATAGATATTTGTAATAAAGGAATCATTTTCTCGGTTTCTCCTTTACCTTTGAAATTACCAGTCAAAGATTGAGTAGTTAAACCGATTCCGTTAACTGTAAACTGACTTAATAAAACAATTTGCAACAGCAATCCGTTTTCTGCAACTATTTCATTTCCCATTGCTGCACTCAGATTGGTAAAAATAGAATAGGCTGTAATCATAGCCAAATAGCGAACTAAAATATTACCCTTCAAAGCAATACTCGCTTTCAAAGCTTGTTTATCAAATACTTCTTTAATGACTGTGGGTAATATCTTCCAAGGGATACTCAAGCTAACTCCAATTAATCCCACCAACAATCCTAAATATTGACTTATAGCTGTAGCAAATCCCGCTCCCGTACTTCCCCAACCCCATTGATTAATGGTGAAGTAGTCTAAAACAATATTAGAGAAATTTACTACCAAGGAAATCAACAGCACCAAAGAATTCTTTTCTCTTCCCAGGAACCAACCAATTAAGACAAAATTGAGTAAAACTGCTGGAGAACCCCAAATCCGAGCGTTAAAATAGTCAATTCCAAAATTTTCTATATCCTTAGAACCAGTTAGAATTGCAAAACCAAGTTTTTGGATGGGATACTGCAAAACCAGTATCAAAATACCAATAAACCCAGCAATTAAAGCACTCCTTAATAAAGCTAGGATAATTCCTTTGTCGTCATCTTGTCCTACAGCTTCAGCGGTAATAGCATTAGTACTGTTTCTAAAAAATTTTAATATCCGATATAGATAATCAAATAAAATACTCGCTAAAATTACTCCTGCTAAATAACGAATATCGGCTAAATGTCCCAAAAAAGCAGTATCAACTATCCCAGCTAAAGGTACCATCATATTGGAGATAATACTGACAGTTCCTAATCGATAGAAACGAGGTAAAAAGCTACTGTAGCGAGAGGGAAGCTTTAAAGATAAATTTGATGAACCCATAGAATTTTTTCCCAGTTAATGGCTTTGAAAAATAGCCGGAAACCTCAAAGCTGTACATGCTTACTCATTTTAATTTAAACCGAGTCCAAAAATACGGATGTCCGCTTCGGACAGGGTGAAGTTTATCTTTTGCACGCAGTCGAACTGACAAAAGAATTATTATTAAGTATTGTTTTGTATCATTTTCTGCATTTATTGTTACATCAGACTCAGTATTGGGAAGTATTTGTATAGTGGTCAAATTAGGTTCCAAAGACTTTAAAGGATTCCTTGCATGTCTGTGAAAATTGTCAAGCAGTTTTTTGGTATGTTTTTACCAGTAGCCGTTTTGCTGGCAGCTGCATTTGCCGGATTTTATGAAAATAGAAAGAATGGCAATCTTTATGGGATTGCGACTACTGAAAAGCAGAGTGTTCGGATTCGAGCAAAAAGTCTAGCAGATAATTTGAGTCATATCCGGGCTGATTTGATGATTTTGTCAATGCTGTATCAGGAGCATATTTTATTAAACCCTAAGATTTCGCAAACACAAGGGGATAAGTCTCGACAAATACTTGCTAAGAGTTTCCTTGTCACAGCAGAGCAGAAGCAACTATTTGACCAAATACGTATCCTCGATATTAACGGAAATGAAAGGGTAAGGGTAAATTTCAATCAAGGCAAACCAGCAATTATACCTGATAGTAAGTTGCAAAATAAATCCCAACGGTATTGGTTTAAGAGAGGTATTTCTTTAGGTGAAGGAGAAGTTTTTATTTCACCAATGGATTTAAATATAGAAGATGGGAAGATTGAGCAACCCTTAAAACCCACCATTCGCTTTGTCACCCCTATTTTCAATGATGGGAAAAGACAAGGTGTAGTCGCTCTTAACTACTTCGCTCAACACCTGTTAAACAAATTAGCACAAGAAAGAACTGCTACTTTCGGTAAAATTTTTCTGCTCAATGAGCAAGGGTATTGGTTGAAAAGTTCAAATCCAGAAGATGAGTGGGGATTTATGTATGAAGAACACAAAAATCGCACTTTTGGTAATCGGTTTCCTGAAGTTTGGAACCAGATATCAAATCTTGAAACTGGTCAGTTATACACAAAATATGGTTTATTTACCTTTACAACAATCTATCCCCTACAGGACATTTGGAGTTCGGAATCGGGTACTGGAATTTCTCATTTGTCTAGTTCTAATGGAGGAACAGTTGATGAGAGGTCTTATCGCTGGAAATTGATTACCTTTGTTCCAACTACGATATTAAAGCAACAAGTAGGTTTCAAGCTACCGATTCTAGTAACTTCCTATGTAGGAGTGATTGCATTTCTTGGCTTGATTTTATGGTTTCTAGTTAATTTATGGGACAAACGTCAACAAGCTGTTGCAGATTTGAAAAAGTCTGAGGGACAATTGCGACTGTTGGGAGTCGAATTAGCAACTGCAAATGCGGATTTAGAGCAACGGGTCACAGAACGTACTGTTGAACTACAAAATGCCAAAGAACTAGCGGAGGTTGCTAATCTTTCCAAAAGTGAGTTTCTTGCCAATATGAACCATGAATTGAGAACTCCCCTCAACGGTATATTGGGCTATACTCAAATCCTCCAGCGAGATTCTGCTATCGAAACGAAACATTACTCTGAACTGGCTACTATTTACCAATGTGCTTCCCATTTGCTGACATTAATCAACGACATTCTCGACTTCTCTAAATTAGAAGTGCAGAAAATGGAACTCTACCCTCATAATTTTCATTTGGGTGATTTTCTCAGAACTACTGTTGATATATGTCGGGTTAAAGCCGAACAAAAAGGTATTTTTCTTGATTATCAACCTGATAAGCAACTACCTACGGCTATTAATGCAGATGATAAACGTTTGAGACAGGTATTGCTTAACCTGCTTAGTAATGCTGTGAAATTTACCGATAAGGGAGGAGTCACTTTTCAAGTTAAAGTATTATCAAATGTAAAAAATAGCCAAATAAAGAACCAAATAAATAGCCAAGAAACTTGTCAAATTCGTTTTTTAGTTAAAGACAGTGGTATTGGTATTTCTTCTGATAAATTAACCAAGATTTTCTTACCCTTCGAGCAAGTTGGTCAACATAAAAATAACGTTGAAGGTACCGGATTGGGTTTGGCAATCAGCCACCAAATTATCGAAATTATGGGAGGTAAAATTCAAGTTGAAAGTGTATTGGGTGAGGGTAGTACTTTTTGGTTCGACTTGGAATTACTACCTACTAATGAATGGACAGATGAAAATGAATTTTACTGCTCTAAAATTACCGGATATCAAGGTAATAGTTTAACGATTGTAGTAGTGGATGATAATCAGGTAAATCGTGATGTGGTTATCAACACACTAGTACCTTTGGGTTTCCGAGTTATTGCAGCAGAAAATGGAGAGCAGGGATTGGAAAAAATCACCCAAATTCAACCAGATTTAGTTATTACAGATGCAATTATGCCAGTTATGGATGGTTTGGAAATGACTCGTCGTCTACGAAAACTACCTAATTTTACTACAATGCCAATCATTGCTTCTTCCGCGCAACTATCGCGTGTTAGTTCCCAGAAAGCAAAAGATGCTGGTTGTACAGCTTTTCTAAGTAAACCCTTTGCAATCGCAGATTTATTGAAAATACTGCATCAGTATTTACAGATTCAGTGGATTGAAAATAGTAAACCAGATTTAGAAAAAGTATCTTCCCAGGGTAGCGAACCAGAACTAGTCATACCACCAAGAGAATTATTGACAACTATTTATCAAGCTGCAAAAAACGGTTTTATCGGAGATATACAGCACGAAGCTAATCGACTTAAACAAATTGACAGTCAATATATTCCCTTCGCTAACAAATTGCTCGAATTCAGCCAGAGCTTCGATGATAAAGCGATTCTCGACTTAATTCAACCATTAGTTTAATCATTTCAAATCATTTCATTTATATAACAATATATAACAACAGGTAACTATGAATATTATTCCCCAAGATTACACAATTTTAGTCGTAGATGATACTAATACCAACTTAAAAATACTCTTCGATTTATTAAGTCAACAGGGTTACAGAGTTGCGATCGCCAAAAGTGGAGAAGAAGCTTTAGAACGTGTAGAATCCTATATACCCCATTTGATTTTACTTGATGTCATGATGCCTGGAATTGACGGATTTGAAACTTGCGAACGACTGAAAACAAATCCAAACACCCAGGATATACCGGTAATTTTCATGACCGCTCTTTCAGATTCTGCCAACAAACTCAAGGGACTCAACGCCGGTGCTGTAGACTATATTACAAAACCCATAGAACATGAAGAAGCATTAGCGCGTATCCGGATTCACCTACAGTTAAAAGACTTTAATGCTTTAGAACGTATGGTAGAAGAGCGTACCATAAAATTGAATCAAACATTAGACAATCTCAAACGCACCCAAGTCCAACTAGTACAAACCGAAAAAATGTCTTCCCTAGGTCAACTAGTCGCAGGAGTTGCTCATGAAATTAACAACCCAATGAACTTTATTCATGGGAACCTCAAGCATATTCAGTCATATACCTTGGGTTTATTAGAATTAGTGCAACTTTACCAAAAGCATTTTCCTCAAGTCCCAGAAGAAATTCAAGATTATGCTGAAGAATTAGACTTAGAATTTTTACAAGACGATTTGAGAAATATTCTGAGTTCCATGACCGTAGGTAGCGACCGTATTCGTCAAATTGTTCTTTCCCTACGGAATTTCTCTCGCTTAGATGAAGCAGAACTCAAACCTGTAGATTTACATCAAGGTATAGAAAGTACATTATTAATTTTACAGCATCGCCTCAAAAACCATGCCGAAACTGCCAACATTGAAGTGATTCGTAAATATGGAGAACTACCTCTGGTAAATTGCTATCCCAGCAAATTAAACCAAGTATTTATGAATATTTTGGCAAACTCAATTGATGCTTTAGAAGAGTCAATTGATAGTGGAAACACACAGCCTCAGATTACCATTAGCACCGTAGCACTACTTAATCAATGGGTTGAAATCCGTATCTCTGACAATGGGAAAGGTATCCCCAAAGGAATAATGTCTAAGATTTTTGACCCCTTCTTCACCACAAAATCCGTTGGTGAAGGTACTGGACTGGGATTATCTATCAGTCATCAAATCATTACCGAGAAGCATGGTGGTAAACTCGAATGTTATTCTAATCCTGATGAAGGAACAGAATTTATAATTCAGATTAAAAGCTGATAATGTAGAGACGTAGCAGTGCTACGTCTCCCAACCCCCAAGAACAGTATCGATAATTTCTGATATTTTTTCTGATATTTCTTCTGATATATCTTCTGATATCTCTAAAAATTATCAAAAAAAACTAACCAAGAGTCAAAATTTCCACACCATCATCCGTTACAGCAACGGTATGTTCAAATTGAGCCGATAATTTCCTATCCTGAGTAATTACAGTCCAACCATCTTTGAGAAACTTTAACTTATAAGTTCCTTCATTTAACATCGGTTCAATAGTAAATACCATTCCCTTCCGCAACTTCATCCCGGTATTTCTCTTACCATAGTGAGGGACTTGTGGTTCTGTATGAAAAACTCTTCCAACCCCATGTCCCACCATATCTCTAACTACCGAAAATCCATTAGCTTCAGCATACTCTTGAATAGCAGCACCAATATCACCAATTCTTCCACCGGGTTTGACTTGAGAAATTCCCCTCATCATCGATTCCTTGGTGACTTCAACTAATTTCTTAGCTTTGTCCGATACATCTCCCACCAAAAAAGTTCTAGAAGTGTCCCCGTGAAAACCATCCAAAATTGGAGTCACGTCAATATTGATAATATCTCCTTCTTGGAGAACCTGTTTTGCATTGGGAATTCCGTGACAAACAACTTCATTAACGCTAGTACATACATGACCCGGATATGGTGGATGGTTCGGAGGAGCATAACCAATAGTAGCGCTGACAGAACCATTTGCTTTCATAAACCGAGCTGCTTCATCATCTAATTCCTTAGTAGTAACCCCAGGTTTTACCATAGGTTCAAGATGATTGAGGAGACTTGCAGCCAATTTCCCCACAGTACGCATTTTATCAAGCTCGCGACTCGAAAGTAAAACAAGTCCTTTTTTATTTTGTTTATTTCCACCTATAGAAAGCAAATTTTGATTGTTCATATTTATTATTTCAATTTCGAGATGCTATGCTATGCTAGCACAGCATAGACTAGCGCATTGGTTGTATGCTAAATGCAATTGCAATAAATATTGATTAATGAATTGAAAATCTAATTTAATACAGGAATTTAATATGGGTGGTAAAACAAACTTAGATAGAGTAGTAACTTATATTCCCCCAGAATGGAAGAAAGAATTAGAAGAATGGGGAGAAGAAGACGAGCGTTCGGTATCTTGGTTAGTTGCGAAATTGATTGATAAAGCTTTGAAAGAACGTCGAGAACAGAAGAATGGGGTGATAATTGGTAATGGGTAATGGGTAATTGGTAATTGGTAGTTGGTAGTTGGTAATTGGTAATAGGTAATTCACTCTTTGTAGGGTGTGTTAGACGCACGACCATATATCAAAATAAAATACAATTGAACTTGTACGTCTAACGCACCATTAACTTAGAAATTATAAAATTATTGATATAAAACTCAGATATTATTTTTAAAGTTAAATCACGAATCCGCATTATGAGAGACGTAAAATTTTACGTCTCTACACTGGTTTGATGTTTTTTATTAAATGGATACGAATATAAAAGAATTTACGATAAAATTTGATAAAGCTAAAACAAACAATGACACAAAAACTTTTATCATCTCGTTTAATTCTCCGTGAGCTAGAACCTTCAGACTTAACAGCAGTATTTAACTATTCATCTCAGCCCGAATATGCCAAATTTCTACCTCATCCCCATGCGACTTCTATAGAAGATTTTAAACCTATATTTGAAGATATTATTAGCAGTCAAGAAGATAATTATTTATGGGGAATATGTCTTTCTAGCAATCATCAATTAATCGGTATGATTCAAATTACCATTGACGAACCAACTCAAGCAACTTTACATTACGAAATTGCTCCTCAGTTTTGGAATAAAGGTTTTGCTACTGAAGCAGTAACGACTGTTATTACTTGGATATTTGAAAATTTACCGCAGATTAACTGTATTAATGGCGATACTCACTTTAAAAATCTTGGTTCGCAAAGAGTAATGGAAAAAAGTGGTATGAATCGAATTAAAATTGAAGTTGTAAATTGGGAGAAGTTTCCCGAACCAGTTGAACTTGTTTACTATCAAATTAAACGACCTTAAAGCATTGGTAGTTATGGTAATTTAGGACTAAATTCATTACGTAAAATTTCAACCACCAGACTTTATTGGTAGCTAAGCCAAAAATTCTGTAACTTCAGAATAAATTTGAAGTTTGTCATGATGTTTTTCAACTATAATTTAATAGCAAATAGGTAATCTAAATCTCGTACCTTTCCTTACGTTTTTTTTATTAAAAAAAGGTCAAAAATATAGTCTTTTATTTATTCTGGTATTTCTAAAGCATTATCATAATTTTTAATTATCTACTTGTCATTAACTCGGCTTCGTCTTGACGAGAAAGATTACGTAGCGACAGCACAATTTCACTAAGCTGACATTTGTGTAACTTTTGTTCATGTTCTACGATTATAGAAGTATTAATCTACAACAAAATGAACAACTCCTCCACAGAACAAATTTGGCAAACACCACCACAACCCATCAACCAAATTCTAGAAGCAGCACCCCCACCACAAATTCGTATTTCCCCTGATAGACTGTGGATGGTGGAGTTAGAACAGTTGCAATTAGTTCCCATCGCTTTACTTTCAGAAGAAGAGGTAGCTGTAGCAGGTTTTCGCTTGAATCCGCAAACTAACGGTCCCGCTCGTCACAATACTTACTACAGTATGAAGATTAAAGCGGTAGATTCCCCCGAAACCATCAAAACTATTGAGCTACCGGAAAATCCTCGCGTCGGTTATGTCAAATGGTCTGATGATAGCCAAAAATTAGCGTTTACTCTTACCCAAGAAACAGGTTTGGAACTTTGGGTTTTAAACATTGATAATATGACTATCAAGCAATTAACTGAACCAGTGCTTAATGCTGCTTATGGTACTCCCTATCGATGGCTAGATAACGAAACCTTGATTTGCAAATTTGTTTCTCAAACTCGCGGTGAAGCACCTGCTAAATCCAACATTCCACCGGGTCCTTTGATTCAAGAAAATTTAGGTAGTAAAAAACCGACTAGAACCTATACAAATTTATTAAAAAATGCTTACGATGAGTCATTATTTGAATATTATTTAACTTCAACTTTAGAAAAAATTACTCTTGAAGGAAAACGTACTCAGTTAATTTCAGATTCTTTAATTAGCGAAGCAATACCTTCTCCCGATAGCAATTTTATTTTAATTTCTAGAATTCATAAACCATTTTCTTATCAAGTTCCCGCAGCACGTTTTCCCAAACAAATATACGTAATTGATAATAACGGAAACCAAATTTATCAAGTTGCAAATTTACCCCTTGACGAAGAACGTTCTATCAAATTTGATGCAGTACGTAAAGGTAGAAGACGCACATCATGGCGTAGCGATGAAAAAGCTACATTGACTTGGGTAGAAGCACTAGATGAAGGAGACCCCACTATAGAAGTTCCTTACCGAGATGCTTTGTTCATTTTAGAAGCACCCTTCACCGCAACACCCATTGAACTTTGGAAATCCGAATATCGCTTTAACTCCATAGTCTGGGGTAAAGCAGATACCGCCATAGTTTATGAAAAATGGTACGATACTCGTCGTTATAAAACTTGGCGGATTTTTCCCAATAATCCAGCAACACCAGCAAAATTACTGTTTGACCGCAGCTTTGAAGATAAATACAACGCTCCAGGAACACCAATAACAAAATTTGGAGACTACGGGAATAAAGTTCTACGTTTTTCCAAAGATGGTCAAAGTATATACCTTAGTGGACGCGGTGCATCTGCCGAAGGTGTATATCCATTTTTAGATAGTTTGAATCTAGAAACCAAGGAAAAGCAACGCTTGTGGCAATGTCAAGACCCTTATTACGAGGAAATATTCGCCGTACTCGATGACGAAGCAGAAAACTTAATTACCATCCGTCAATCTAAAACCGAAGCACCTAATATATATCGGTTTTCACTGAATAGTAGTGATAATAATAACGATAAAAAAGCACTTACAAATTATCAAGACCCCGCACCAGAATTAGCTGGAGTTCACAAAGAATTAGTGCAATATCAGCGAGCAGATGGAGTAGAGCTATCAGCTAAATTGTATTTACCTCCAAACTACGATATTAAAAGAGATGGTCCCTTGCCAACTATATTGTGGGTTTATCCAGAGGAATTTAAAAGTAAAGAATTTGCAGGACAAATAACCACACCTGAAAACACCTTTAGCCGTCCCACCCGTGCTTCTGTATTGTTTTTACTAACCCAAGGATATGCAGTGCTTTCCGGTGCTACTTTACCGATAATTGGTGAAGGAGATAGCGAACCCAATGATACTTATGTAGAACAATTAATCGGTGGAGCGCAAGCCGCAATAGATTATGTAGTTGAACGAGGAATTGCCGACCGCAAACACATCGGTATCGGCGGACACTCTTATGGAGCATTTACAACCGCAAATTTACTAGCTCATACAGATTTATTTTGTATGGGGATAGCTAGAAGTGGAGCTTATAATCGCACCCTGACACCATTCGGTTTTCAAGGAGAACAGCGCAACTTTTGGGAAGCACAAGAAACTTACATAGATATGTCACCCTTCACCCATGCATCTCAAATCAAAGCACCATTATTATTGATTCACGGTGAAAACGATAGTAATGCAGGAACATACCCCTTACAAACCAAACGTTTATATCAAGCACTCAAAGGATTAGGAGCAACAGTAAGATGGGTCGAATTACCGAAAGAAGCACATGGTTATCGTTCCCGTGAAGCAGTAGGTCACGTACTTTGGGAAATGGTTAATTGGTGCGATAAGTATTTACAGTGAACAGTGAGCAGTGAACAATTAACAATTAACAATTAACGGTGAACGGTAATAATCAGTTATGAGTTAAAAGTTAGGAGTTGTGAATAACCACAAATTATTTACTATTACCTGATAACTGATAATTGATAATTGATAATTGATTAAAACTTTTTCATCTTATTAATAACGGGGTCAAAATTAGAAGTAAAACGAGTGCTGTCATCGTAACAAGCTCTATCGAGGTTTGCTCCATAAATCTTGGTATATTTCAGTTTGGCTCCTCGAAGATTGCTATCTTTTAGATTTGCTCCGCTTAAATTGGCTCGGATTAAATTCGCATTTGCTAAATTCGCACCTCCTAAATTTGCTCCCCACAATTTGGCTTTTGCTAAATTAGCATTAGTTAAATCGGCTGCAAATAAATTAATTCCAACTAAATTAGCTCCAATCAACTTAGCTTTAACTAACTTAACCGCTGTAAAATCTCTTTCTCCAGCATCGTAACGTCGCTGTAATTCTTCAGCATCCATTTTTTTACCTTTCTTATTCAAATTTTTGATTTAAACTTTTTATTTGAACTTTGTTAACAATTGAGAAGCGATTTGATTCCACTCTTCATCTAAACTCAGTTGCGATTCTGGTTTACCGCTGCGGTTGTACCAGTAACGAGCATTATTTATATCACCTTCTCTACGATGCAAATATGCATGAACCCAAGCAGTATCGGTATCGCTAGCATCTCCTATAAATTCGTGAGCTTCATCCCAACCATATTTTTTGTCGTACCATAGACCTTGTAATGATAAAGGTAGAGAAGCAGGACATTTTTCCAATTGTATAGATTTCTTAAATTCTTCTAAATTCATTTTGCCAGACAAATTATTAAAACTTTAAATTCAAGACTTAAATTCTAGATATAAATTATTATTTCTGCTTTTTTCTTCAGATACTTGTATCTTAAGGTATAAATTGGGTTAAACAACAATTCTCTAAGATATATAGTTAAACACAAGTAATCGGCTTAACTTGATATCGCTTAGTAGAGAAATTATAATTTCTTGCTATGTAAGAATTGTTTTATTAAATAACGAAAATTATTTACTAACATTTTCTTGTTCTTCTATTATCTATTCCCTGTTCCCTTGTGCGAGATATTTCCACAACATACCGATTACAGAATATAAATTGAATAATTATGGAGTTAATTAGATGATTTTAAGTAAAATTAAAGGCTTATGGATGATTTTCACCGCTTTAATTCCAATTATTTGGATAGCCATTTTTCTAAATATACTTTTTGATGTCAATCATCTAGCACATAGTTCTGTTAAAACAATCAATAGTTCGTTTTCTGGAATAATAACTACACTAGATAATTCCACTAATTCTCTTACCAACTCAGTAGAACCAATTCGCAATTTAGAAAAAACTTTATCTGAAGCTTCTCGGAAAGTAAACAATATTCCTGTAAATATCCAAACTCCACCAATTGCACTCCCCGATGCAAAATTACCCTTTGAATTACCGACTATTCCTAGTTTTGATATTTTGATACCGGGGCTAAAAGATGTAAAAAATATATTATCAAATAACTTTGATATCTTAAATAAATTTAATCAGGAAATTAGCAGCATTGCTAACTTCGAGGAAACCCAAAGGTATTACCAAGGAATTATTTTAAGCGTCCAAGAATCAATCAAAGAACTGCAAATAATAGCTTTCAAAATCATTGCTTTAGCAGTTATCGGAGCAATAATAATTATTCCTTTCTTAATTAAACTACTGATTACCCCTTACATTCGATGGACTCGTAATAGAATTACAACAGGATGGAAGCTGATTCGTAGTTAAAGGTAAAAGGTAAAAGGTTGAAGGTTAAAGGTAAAAGGTCAAGGGTTATTTATAATTTATAAACTACTAACTCCTAACTCCTAACTCCTAACTCCTAACTTCTAACTCCTAACTAATAATCCAAAATCCAAAATCCAAAATCTAAAATAGAATGGGTTCTCCATCGAGAAACGTGAGTAATTCTCCTGGCTGAATTTGTGTCCAAACTTCATTATCTGTTAGCGGAGTTGTAGCGATAACAGCAACTCTGTCTTTAGGACGAGTTAATTCATTGAAATCCACGGTTACATCTTCGTCGATTAAATGAGCAGCAGCAAAAGGTGCTTTACGGACAATATAACAAAGTTTAGTTGAACCATAAGCAAAAAAATGTTCGCCGTCAGTCAATAGATAATTAAAGATACCGTGCTGAGCAATTCTATCAGTAATTCTTTTCAGAATTGGGAGTAATGATTCTAAAGGTGGTTTTACCATCGGAAATTGCTGTCTCAAACTTTCTAAAATCAAACAGAAAGCTTTTTCACTGTCTGTAGTTCCTACAGGTTCGTAAAAGTCCATAAACGGTAATTCAAAATCTTTTAAATCACCATTGTGAGCAAAAACCCAGTATCTTCCCCATAGCTCTCTACGGAAAGGATGACAGTTTTCTAAAATAATTTCACCTTGAGTTGCTTTGCGAATATGAGCTATTACATGGGTTGAATGAATCGGATATCGTCTGACAAAATCCGCAATTTGAGAATTGACTGAAGATTGAGCATCCATAAAAATTCTACAACCCTTGCCTTCAAAAAAAGCAATACCCCAACCATCTTTATGGTCGTCAGTTTTACCTCCCCGAGCCGAAAACCCTTCAAAAGAAAAGCAAATATCAGTCGGTACGTTGCAATTCATTCCCAAAAGTTGACACATTTATTAATTATTCAATTATCAGTAATTCAATTATCAATTATCAGTTATCAGTCAACAGTTATTAGTTAACAGTTAACAATTACAACTGAGCAGTTATTTGACATGGTAGTCAGGTATTTATACAATACGTTTGTTCTATATTTTCAGGTTTGCGGTCATGACAGTGGAATTTGTTTTTAATAATTATGGTATGAAATCTTTTGATATACAAGCTGCGCTCAAATCCTTGGGAAAGTTGGAGGTTTATGGGGAAACCACAAGTGATGAAGCTAGCGCAGCGATGAAGATTCTTGGTAACTTTAATAAATGTATGGTCGGTATGGTGAATTTTTCAGGTTTAACTCCTTGGGAACGTCATCAAGACGACGAACTGCTTCAGATTGTAGAAGGTGAAGTAGATGTTACTATCTTGGCTGAAGACGAAGTTTACAAAACAACTCTTAGAAAAGATTCTATATTCATAGTTCCACAGGGATTATGGCACAAACAATCATCACTCCAAGGAGTAAGTACTTAGGCAAAATTAATTGTGCATTTGTCATTGCGAGTGGAACGAAGTGAAACGAAGCAATCGCAACACTTT
>JBCBHT010000182.1:0-14561 GCA_038525335.1 Cyanobacteria bacterium J06621_15
GTTATAATTGCTTCTTACTGTATAGAAAATGACCTACCACTCCTTTTTTCGGATAAAGATTTTAACCCTTTCGTTAAACACTTAAGACTCGTTACTGCATAATAGTTTAGGTAATTAGACCTCTTGCAAAAGTAGATTTTAAATTATGAGTGGAGATCGTAGTCCTGATATTGGATTTTAACAGTTATGGGTAAAGCATTTATTTCCGCTGTAAGCAATCCTGAAATTGAATCTGTCGAAGTAGAAAAGGATGATTTAGATTATCAGCAATGGGATGAACAACTAGAGCAAGATATAGCAGAGGGCAAATTAGAACAATTAGCCCAAGAAGCAATTGCTGATTTTGAGAGCGGGAATTGCAAAGAAATTTAGTGCATTAAAAAATGCCAAAATTTTGGAAAAATTATAATAATTTACCTTTAGATATCCAGCGTAATGCAGATAAATGTTATGAATTATTAAAAACAGATTCAGTTCGTCCTTTATTGCATTTTAAAAAAATTAGCAATAAATATTGGTTAGTTCGTATCGGATTAAATTATCGTGCTTTAGGAGTTGATGTTAAAAGTGGTATTTCATGGTTTTGGATCGGCAATCATAAACAATACGATAAATTAATTGATAAGAAGTAAATGGATAGTAAAGATACTAAGCTAGAGTTATTAAAAAAAAGAATTGCTGATTTACCGCCTGAGAAGAGGGCAATTTTCGAGCGTAAGTTAAGAGAGCAAGGACTGAAAGAAAAAACTAAAATACAGTCGCTACAAAATAAGGATAATCTAGATTTATCCTATGCTCAATCAAGAATCTGGTTTTTATCTCAGCTAGAGCCTGATAATCCTACCTATAATATTGCGATCGCCTGGAAGATTCAAGGAAAGCTAAATATTGATATTCTGCAACAGGTTTGGTTGGCAATTATTCAGCGTCATGAAGCTTTAAGGACAACCTTTGTCAGTGGAGAGACAGGAAAGCCTGAACTTAGAATTAATGATGTTACTCAGTTAGATTTGCCAATAGTTGATCTGATTAATGGGGCATCAGCAGAAGTAAAAAATGTGTCTGAGATAATTGCTCAACAGTCTTTTATTTTAGATCAGGAAATTCCTCTAAGATTAAGGTTAATTAGAGTAAGCAATAATGAATTTATTTTAGTTATTGTTCTCCATCATATTGTGGCTGATGGCTGGTCGAGAGGAGTTTTATTAAAAGAGTTTTTAACTCTATATAAGGCTTTTAGTAATAAGTTGGACAATCCATTAGAGAAAATTGAGATTCAATATAGCGATTATGCAGCCTGGGAAAAACAATGGATTAAATCTTCAGAATATCAGCGTCAATTAGACTATTGGACAAAGCAATTAGCCAATTTATCTGTATTGGATTTACCCACTGATTTACCCCGTCCTTCAGTACAAACCTTTCAAGGGAGGACGAATTTTTTTCAGCTTACAACCGAACTAACCTCAGAATTAAAGTCATTAAGTCGTCAACATGGGGCGACTTTATTTATGACTTTACTGGCGGCTTTTAAGATACTCCTACATCGCTATACAGGACAAAAAGATCTTGCAGTTGGTTCTCCCATTGCTAATCGTAATTTAAAGGAAGTTGGCAATATAATTGGCTTTTTTGTTAACACCTTAGTTTTGCGAAGTAACCTAGCAAATAATCCTAAATTTACAGATTTATTAAGCCAAGTAAAAACCACCACTAATGAAGCCTATCAAAATCAAGAGTTGCCCTTTGGCAAGATAGTTGAGCAACTACATCCATCAAGAAATCTGAGTCAGAATCCGCTGTTTCAGGTAATGATTCAGTTTCAAAATCAGGCATATCAACAGCAAAATTCCCTCTCTCCTGAATTTGCCTTACCAAAACTTAATTTAACTCAGGAATGGATCGATACAGGAGCAACAAAATTCGATTTAACTTTTCATTTAATTGAAAGAGAAGATGGCATCATGACAGCCATCGAATATCGCAGGGATTTATATTACCCTGAGACAATTAACAGGATGTTTGGGCATTTCCAGAATCTTTTAATGGCGATCGCTAAGAATCCTCAAGCTAGAATTTCAGAGCTATCAATTCTAACGACTGAGGAAACAAAGCAGTTATTAATTAACTGGAATAAAACTGCTGTTGAACTGACAACCTTGTGTTTTTATCAGCTATTTGAACAGCAGGCGCTAACCACCCCCAATAATATAGCTTTAGAAACCCTGGGGGGAGAATCCTTAACCTATGCCGAATTAAATCAGCAAGCCAGTCAGCTAGCCCATTATTTAAATGCTGAAGGAGTCAGGCTAGAAACAAAAGTAGGTATTTGCCTAGAGCGATCGCCTGAACTAATAATAGCCCTCCTCGCCATTCAGAAAGCAGGCGGGGTATATATCCCCCTCGATCCTAATTATCCCCAAGCCCGACTTGACTACATAGTAGAAGATAGTCAGATCAAAATATTACTAACTCAAACTGAATATCAAGATAAATTTAAGCAAAATAACTTTAAAATTATTAATGTAAATAATCCTTTCTCTCTTGATCCTTCATCAACTTCTTTTGCCCCGCCACTACCCAAAAACCTAGCATACATCATTTATACATCAGGCTCGACGGGCAAACCAAAAGGTACGATGATTACCCATCAAGGATTAGTTAACTACTTAACCTGGGCAGTTAATGAGTATCCTATAGCCACGGGAAATGGCTTCCCTGTTCATTCTTCAATTAGCTTTGACGCTACGATTACCAGCCTCTACACAGCCCTGTTAGTCGGACAAAAAATCATTCTTTTTTCCGAAGCTAATGAGTTAGAAACCCTCAAAAATGTCCTTAATGAAGATCATAATTACAGCGCGATTAAGCTTACTCCCGCTCACCTGAGAGCGATTTCTAGTCTGTCAGATAGTAAATCAACCAAATTAACCGCTAACCCTTCTCAAGCCTTTGTTTTGGGAGGAGAAGCCTTAACCCAGGATGCGATCGCCTATTGGCAACAGCGCACCCCAAACACTAAATTTATTAACGAATATGGTCCCACGGAAACAGTAGTGGGTTGCTGTACCTATGAAATCCCTCCTTCAAGGATATTTTACCATCAAATTCCTATTGGGAATCCGATTACTAATACTCAGCTTTATATTTTAGATAAATACCTGCAACCTTTACCAGTAGGTATTCCAGGAGAGCTATATATTGGTGGTGCTGGCGTGGCACGGGGGTATTTACAGCAGCCAGGATTAACGGCTGAGAGATTTATTCCAAACCCGTTTTCATCTGGCATTAATCGTTTAACAATTAACGGTGAACAATTAAATAATGATACTTTCCCTACTAGGCTTTATAAAACGGGCGATCGCGCACGATATCTACATAATGGCACAATTGAATATTTAGGTAGGTTAGATAATCAGGTTAAGATTCGCGGTTATCGCATTGAATTAGGGGAAATTGAAGCAGTATTAAATAGCAATCCTGCTGTTAAGTCTGCCCTGGTGGTTAATCTTGAGGAACGTTTAATTGCCTACGTTGTACTAGGTAAAGATATGTCTTGGAATGTCTCTGAATTGCGCTCATATCTGCGAGATAGGTTACCAAGCTACATGATTCCTGGGAATTTTGTTACTCTTGAAAGCTTTCCTTTAACGTCTAATGGCAAGATAGATAAATCGGCTTTAACCATTCCTGATTTAGAAATAAGAGACACAAAAATTATTGAGCCTCGTACGGAAAAAGAGAGGATTTTGGCTCAGATTTGGCGTGATGTATTAAGTCTAAAACAGGTTAGCGTTGAGGATAATTTTTTTGAATTAGGAGGTGATTCTATCCTCAGTCTTCAGATTGTTGCTAGGGCAAGACAGGCGGGATTAGCTTTAACTCCCAAGCAGTTATTTCAGTATCAGACTATTGCAGAATTAGGGTTGATCGCCGAATCGAGTAAGCCAATTATTGCCGAGCAAGGTTTAGTCGTGGGGGAAATACCTTTAACTCCCATTCAGCATTGGTTTTTTGAGCAGGATTTAGGTGACTTTAATCATTATAATCAGGCTGTTTTATTGGAGATTTCTCCTAACCTTAATTCTGAATGGTTGGAGTTGGCTTTGCGGCATTTAGTAAGACATCATGATGCTTTAAGGATGAGGTTTGATTATGATGATTCTGGTTGGCAACAGTTTAATCTGGAGTCAGTTAAAGCTCTAGATTTGCTTACTGTAAATTGGGATGAATTGAATAATGATTATTTCTCGCAAAGACGCAAAGGCGCAGAGAGTGAGATTATAAGCTGTAATGATTTGATAGTTGAGACTGCTAATAAGCTTCAAAGTAGTTTAGATATTGCTCAAGGGAAGTTAGTTGCAGGTGCTTTATTTCGGTTAGGGGAAGAGAAAAACGATCGCCTACTATTGATTATTTATCATTTAGTAGTTGATGGAGTTTCCTGGCGCATTATTCTCGAAGATATTGCGATCGCCTATCGACAGGTAGCGGCAAATCAATCAATTCAACTACCAGCGAAAACAACATCTTATAAATATTGGGGAGAAAGCTTAATTAAATACGCCAAAAATATAGAGATGAAATCAGAATTGAGTTATTGGTTGGAGCGAAAAGCGATCGCAGCAATTCCTGTTGATCAACCTCTAGGAAATAACCATAACACTGTTGCTTCTATTCAACAAATATCTATTACTTTAGACTCAGAAAATACTGAAGCATTGCTCACTAAAATATCCAAAACCTACAATACTAATGTAGAAGACATCTTACTAACTGCTTTGCTGCAAAGCTACTATTTTTGGACAGGCTCAAAACATTTACAGCTAGACTTAGAAAACTACGGTAGAGAGCAAATTGCAGAGGATATAGACATCTCTCGTACCGTAGGCTGGTTTACTACTATCTATCCTGTGCAATTATCATTAGCTTCCATTCATCAGCTGGGAGAAGCAATAAAATCCGTTAAAGAACAGCTACGTACTGCTCGAGAAGCAGGATTTAACTACGGTATTTTAAAATATCTCAACTCAGAATCTAGAGCAAAATTGCAGCAAATACCTCCATCACAGATAGCCTTTAATTACTTAGGACAGCTCAAAGCACCACCAGCAGAATCAATTATTAAAGGTTTAGCTACAGAATCAACGGGGAATAGTCGATCTGTAATGGGTAAGAGAAATTATCTGATTGAAATTAATAGTGCGATCGCAAATAATAGACTAACAATTAATTGGGTTTATAGCGATAACTTATACCATCAAACAACAATTAATAAATTAGCCAATAATTACCTAAAATCTCTCAAAGATCTGATTGAACATTGCTTATCTCCCCAGACGAGCAGCTATACTCCTTCCGATTTTTCCGCTGCTAAAGTCAATCAAAATCAGCTAGATAAACTGATGGGGCAAATTAAGAAAAATCAGTAAAATTATAGTACTATCAGGCAAAGATGGAAGTGATGCTAAACCTTCCCAAGAGAAAGATGTAGAAAAAGCTTTAAAAAGATTATAAAGATATAAAAAACAATCTATGAAAAATATTAAATATACCTTCATCATCTAATGGTCGGATGAACATAATTGCTTTGTAGCTAGTCTGCCAGAATGGGGCGAATTTTGTCATACCCATGATGATATCTATGCCGAAGCATTAAAGAATGGCGAAGAGGTATTAGAGTTATTAATTGAATCTGCAATAGAAGAAGGTAAAACATTACCATAAGTTAGAAAGTTTACGTATATTCTTCAGTCTTATGCTTTCCCTATAAGTCTATAAACTGTGATTTTAAGATAAATATGTAATAGATTCTATTTAAAATAGATTGCTACAATTACTAATAATTTGATGATTGTTTAAAATTAGCTATTAAATGCCAATAGTATTTGTATATGAATAAAAAAATTAATATAGTGACCTCTGATTCAAAATTAGATATTAAAATCGCTCATTATGGCTTATCGGGAAAGTTCAAGGGAGGGACTCTTAAACTAATTTATATCCTTCTGGGGATACACGGATTTAACTTTCTATTACTCTTTGGTGCTCCAGATTTTTTATTCCTTACTAAAATTTATAGTTTTTTATTTTATTTATGGGAAGCATCATTTATGTATCTGATTGTATATTCATATTTTGGCTTTACTCGCGTAATTATAGATTGTAAAGATTTCCGAATCGAGAAGGGTATAGGAAAATTTTTTAGAGAAGTAAGTGGCAAAACTGCAAATATTGAGAAAGTAGAAGTAAAACCCACAGAAGTCTTTCGCCGTCAGTATAGGAATTACTTGTTTGGTTTCTCTTCAGAGAAAAATGTGACTTATGCCTGTTATTTACTGCCAAACTCAGAATATTGTTTTGGTGCTATGTGCGATCGCCAAGATTTAGAACAGATAGCTTCTCAGATTAACGATTTTCTGAGCGATCGCCCTCGCGGATCGTGGAGTAATGTATGAGGCGATCGCATTTAAACAATCTGCTATTATTGTACGTATATGAGTACAAAGAAACAGATTATGGAAGTAATCAATTATTCAGAAGCAAGGCGAAACTTTAAAGCTGTTTTAGACAGGGTAAAAAACGACCAAGACTGTACTGTAATCACTAGAGGCGGTGTTGAAGATGCAGTGATTATGTCTAAGTCTCACTACGATTCAATTATGGAGACTTTGTATCTAATGCGATCGCCTGCTAACGCTCAACATTTATTAGATGCGATCGCTCGTGATCAAGCGGGAGAATACGAGCAACACGATCTCATAGATTAAATGCGCGATTTGTATTGGGATAGTAAAGCTTGGCAAGATTATTTATACTGGCAGCATCAAGATAAAAAGACTCTGAAAAGAATCAATAAACTAATTCAAAATACTCTAACGACTCCGTTTGAGGGTATAGGAAAACCAGAACCCTTAAAAGAAAGCCTGTCTGGCTATTGGTCGCGTAGAATTGATGAAACTAATCGACTGGTTTACAGAGTGACTAATGATTACATCAAGGTAATTTCTTGTCGATATCATTATTGATTTAAGAATAGAGCGATCGCAACTTGTATAGATAGCTTTTTGATTGTAATTTATAATCGTTATTTTGTTTTTTATACGAACAGATAAAACTTACTTGTCAAGAAAGCAGACCCCCCAAATAAAACAACGTTAATAATTATTTTAGATAAATCGAATATTACTTTAATCGGTTCTTTTTTGAAATTTGATTTTTTTTCATTTAATAAAACCCAAAACTTTTTTCGTGCTTCGTTCAATACATACATATAAAAAAAGTTGATTCCCACAAGCAAAAGTATAATGACTGATGGAAATAGCATTGTCGAGAGGGATCTTCCTTCCGTAAAAACTTGATAAACAGCATTTGGTAAAAGTTTTACTGGAATAAGCCATTGTGACCAAAACCAAGGGATAGAAGGAGTTAAAAATCCTATTCGTATAGCTTGCTTAATAATCTGAAAAATTTCATCATTTTGATTGTTATTTTTGATTATCGATTGAGTCATTTAATTCCCTCATAACATACAATATAACAACTCAAGTATAGTGATTTAATCGATAAATAAGCTGTGATTTATGTCTTTTTCTAGTCTAAATCTTAGATATTCTTACTTGTCTTCCCCACAAGCAAGACAGATAATAATAAATAATGAATACCTGTTTGCTGATCATTTGTTAACTGTTACCTGAAAAAGTGTCTTTTGTTGGCTTACACATTCATAGTGACTATAGCTTGCTTGATCTTACAAAATGATTTGGGAAATAAGCAAAGTTCTTTGACTATTGTTGTTCCTTTTCTGGCTACAATAAATTATCCTTTTGTGGTTAATGTCAAACCAACATCTTTAAATAATTTGGATCGAGAGCGAGGACTACATTTTAGCCAAATTAGAGCAGTAGATTGTTCTAGAATTAAATCAAAGATAGGGACTTTAGAAGATAAATATTGGCAAGAAATTATCAAAGCGATCGCCTGATCTCCAAAACAGCCTAAACCTTAAGTATTCTTACTCCCATCACCACAAAAGACGCAAATCGTTAATAATAAGTATTTGCTCATTGCTTACCCTAAATTGAAAAATGTCTTTTGTTGGCTTACACATCCATAGTGACTATAGCTTGCTTGATGGCGCATCCCAAATACCCCAGCTGATTGATCGCTGTTTAGAACTGGATATGCCAGCGATCGCCCTGACGGATCATGGGGTAATGTATGGGGCAATTGAGTTAATCAAGGTGTGTCGCAAGAAGGGGATTAAGCCGATTATTGGTAACGAGATGTATGTTATCAATGGCGACATTGAGATCAATATTACCGAGAAGAAGCGCCGCCACCGTAAGTATCATCAGGTAGTGTTGGCAAAGAATACCCAGGGCTACAAGAATTTAGTTAAGCTGACAACAATGTCTCACCTCAAGGGTTTTCAGGGTAGCGGTATTTTTGCCCGCCCCTGCATTAATAAGGAGTTATTACAGCAGTACCATGAAGGGTTAATTGTAACTAGTGCCTGTCTGGGGGGAGAATTACCCCAGGCGATTCTCAAAGGAGATCTCGAACAAGCAGAAGCGATCGCCAGATGGTATCAGGATTTATTTGGCGAGGATTACTATTTAGAAATTCAAGATCACGGTTCACCAGAAGACAGAATCGTGAATGTGGCGGTGGTCAATCTTGCCCGTAAGCTGGGGCTGAAGATTATTGCCACTAATGACTCTCATTTCATCTCCTGCTATGACGTAGAGGCACATGATGCCCTGCTGTGTATCCTTACCAATAAGCAGATTACCGACGACAAGCGGCTGCGCTATAGCGGGACAGAATATCTTAAATCAGCGGATGAAATGAGACTGCTGTTTCGTGATCACTTAGAAGATGAGGTAATTGAAGAAGCGATCGCCACTACCCTAGAAGTAGCGGATAAAGTCCAGCCCTACAATATTTTGGGAGAACCTCGTATTCCCGACTATCCCGTGCCTGCGGGGCATACCGCAGACAGTTATCTGGAGGAGGTTACTCGCCAGGGTTTATTATCAAGGCTCAAGTGTCCCAACCATAGCGAAGTACCGGCTGAATATATGCAGCGCCTAGAGGTGGAACTCCAAGTCATGCAGGAGAAGGGATTTTCTACTTACTTTTTAGTTGTTTGGGACTATATTAAATACGCTAGAGATAATGATATTCCCGTAGGACCAGGTAGAGGTAGTGCTGCGGGCTCTTTAGTGGCATATTGCCTAAAAATCACTAATATTGACCCGATTCATCACGGTTTATTATTTGAACGGTTCCTCAACCCCGAACGGAAATCAATGCCCGATATTGACACCGATTTCTGTCCTGATCGTCGTGCCGACATGATAAATTACGTTACGGAAAAATATGGCGAGGCTAACGTTGCTCAAATTATTACCTTTAACCGCATGACTTCCAAGGCGGTATTAAAAGATGTTGGCAGGGTGTTAGGTATTGGTTTTGATGATCAAAATCGCATAGCCAAGCTGATTCCAGTAGTGCGGGGCAAGCCTACAAAGCTTAAGGTAATGATTTCCGAGAAAACCCCTGAACCTAGTTTTAAACAGCTATATGAAGCGGAAAGCGTCAAGATCTATAACGATAGCAAAGAGGAAGTCGGTGCCGTCGCAATCCGTAACTGGGTAGATATGGCAATCAGGATTGAAGGGACGAATAAAACCTTTGGAGTTCATGCTGCGGGGGTGGTTATTTCATCCCAACCTCTCGATGAAATTGTGCCATTACAGCGGAATAATGATGGCTCAGTAATCACTCAATATTATATGGAAGATGTTGAGGCAATGGGTCTATTAAAAATGGATTTCTTGGGCTTAAAAAATCTGACTACTATTCAGCGTGCAGCTCATTTAGTCCAGCAAACTAAGGGGGTAGCCCTAGATTTAGATCAGATACCTTTAGATGAAAAGAAAGCTTTAGAAATTATTGCCAAAGGAAAGCAAAAGAAACTTCCCGCAGATATTCAAGAAACCCATAAATTATTCCGTGCTGGGAATTTAGAAGGTATCTTTCAGCTAGAATCTGATGGAATGAAGCAAATTACTAGAGATCTAAAACCCTCTGGTATTGAAGATATTTCCTCAATTTCTGCCCTCTATCGTCCTGGTCCTTTAGATGCAGGACTGATTCCTATTTTTATTGATCGTAAACACGGTAGAGAACAGGTTAGCTATCAGCATCCCTTATTAGAATCGATCTTAAAAGAAACCTATGGCGTGATGGTTTATCAAGAGCAAATCATGAAGATTGCTCAAGAACTTGCTGGATATTCCCTCGGAGAAGCCGATCTGCTGCGTCGGGCGATGGGTAAGAAAAAAGTCAAGGAAATGGAGAAACATCGCGAAAAGTTCATCGATGGTTCAGCAAAAAATGGGGTGACGAAAGATATTGCGGAAGATTTATTTGAGCAGATGATTAAGTTTGCGGAATACTGTCTTAGTTACGATACGAAAGTTTTAACCGTAGAATATGGCGCGTTAGCTATTGGGAAAATAGTTGAATCGCAAATTAAGTGCAGCGTTTATACAGTTGATAATAATGGCTTTGTTTATACTCAGCAAATTGCTCAATGGCATGATCGCGGTATGCAAGAAGTTTTTGAATATATTTTAGATAATGGTATGAGTATTAGAGCTACTAAAGACCATAAGTTTATGACTAGTAGCGGGGAGATGTTGCCCATTGATGAGATATTTACTCGGGGTTTAGATTTATTGGAATTAGAGACTAATGAATTAAAATTAGGAGAACTACTGCTAAGTTAGCAAATAAAAAAATCAAGATAAATAGCCATGCCTAATATTAATTTAAAAACGGCAATTAGTAAAGTTGTTGCGTATATTGATAGCGTTAAGGATACATTGGGGAAAAACGTAGAAAATTTATTGCTTGAAGAAACTGAACTGTCCGAAGATGGAAAGTTTTGGCTAATTACTATTGGCTTTGATCGAGAAGTTGATCCTAATAAAGAAAGAATATACTACAGCAATCCATCAATGATCAATGATTTAGGTTTGAATAGAGTAGGGGATTTACTGCCCAAAAGTAAAAGAGTAATAATTGAAAGAGTTTATAAAGTTGTAAAAGTTGATTCCCAAACTGGAAAGATACTTTCTATGAAAATGTATAAGTTTTAATGACAGAAATGCAGGCTTTGTTAGCTAAATATAGCACTAAAGGAATCTTGATTGACACTAATATCTTTCTTCTATATTTAATAGGTTCTGTAAATCGCAAAAGAATTTCTAGATTTAAACGAACCATACAGTTTGTCCCAGAAGACTACGACCTTCTCTTATAAATAGTGTCAAAATTCACTATAATAACTACCACACCTAATATTCTGACTGAGGTTAATAGTTTAGCCAATCAGCTAGGAGAACCTGAACGTTCCAAATGTCTTCAAGTGTTTGCTGAATTAATCACCAAAATTAGTGAAGAGTATCTGAGTAGTAGTGATGTTGCTCAACAAAATTATTTTGCTCAATTTGGTCTAACTGACTCAGGAATTATGCAGCTTGCTAAAGATAAATATCTTGTCTTGACCGATGACTTCAAGCTGTCACTTATTTTGCGATCGCAAGGAATTGATACTATTAACTTCAACAACTTAAGAAATTTTTGATTTCACCATCAAAAATTTTGTATAGTAATTATTGATAAATAGTAAGCTTGTCTGTACTAATAAAGTAAAAATATTATAGTAATCGCCATGAAAGATAGTAGCAATAAGCTAAATTTACTTGGGTTAATGCACTGCTTTATCGGATTTTTAGGAACACTAATTTTAGTTTATATCTTTTATATATTGTATGGGTTATCTGATAGTAATCCTTCCTTCATTTTACCTGCAATATTGTCAATAAGTTATAGCATTTGCCTCTTTTGCTCAGGAGTTTGTATGGGACAAAGAAAAAATTATCGCTTTAGTTTAGTAATTGCTTATATGGGATTGATGATTTTATCAATCCCCACGTTGGGAATAACAGCTATTTTAGGACTAATTACTATTCATATTCTTAATAAGGACTCAGTTAAGATACTTTATAAATCCAAACGATATTAAACGAAGTAGTGATACTATAGCTATCAAAGCAAACTATTAAGTAACTGTAGAAACTGTATTTTTACGCTAATGTTAAAAGAGAGCATTTGATAGAATGACATTAGATCTCATAACATATGGCGTGATGTATAAAGCATCAAAATTAAACTAATAAACTTATATGAAAATAAATATTTATAGAATAGTTAGCCTGCCCATATTTCTATTTTTTACACTTTTTTATCTGTGGCAGTCTTTAGATAATAAGGTTCTAGCATCGGGAACAAGCTATGATGGGGAATTGAAAATTTCTCCGATAAGAGATAGCTGTTCAACGGAAAGACCAATTGCAACATACTCATTCAGAAATGGCGAGACTACAGGGATTTTATACGCTACCTCATGTCGTGATGGCAATCATTTACCAAGTCCCTTAGTAGACTATGTGAAATATAAGTTTATTGATACAGGTGGTTCTAATCCAGAAAGATGTTATGGAATAGTTGATACTTCAACTCCTTCAGGAATTAGATACAGTTGGGAATTTCTGGGCGCAGTTCCAGGATACTCATGTAGTAATAA
The DNA here is from genome assembly GCA_038525335.1 of Cyanobacteria bacterium J06621_15. Classification (GTDB taxonomy): domain Bacteria; phylum Cyanobacteriota; class Cyanobacteriia; order Cyanobacteriales; family Nostocaceae; genus Rivularia. The sequence continues at coordinate 12,662 of JBCBHT010000182.1, forward strand.
AACTACAATTCATAAGATATTTCCTAAAGGCTATTAGAATTTTAGGTTAAGTAACTGGGCATAATTAATTACACATTCTATTGTCTCTTTTCCTCTTCCTCTTTTACCTTTTCCCGATCTTAACTACGAAATTAATTTTCTCTACCTACTTAATGCAATATACCATTCGTCAAGCTTATCCTCAGGACTTAGAAACACTCGATAAGATCTATACTGAAAATATGCGAGGCTATGTAGAATTACACTATTCCTGGAATCCTGACTTGTTTAAACAGAATTATGCCAGTCAAAATTATCAAGTAATTGAATTAGATAGCCAAATTATTGGCTTTCTTAAAATTATGCTCTCTAAAGCTAATGTCTATTTAGGAGAAATTCAAATAACCAAAAAGTTTCAAAATTTAGGAATAGGTACTAAAATTATTAAGAAAATTATTAAAGAAGCTCAACTAAATAGGCAGCGTTTATGGCTCAGGGTAATCAGAGGTAATCCTGCTGAGAAACTATATAGAAGATTAGGATTTACGACTTTTGCGTCTGACTCTACCCATATAAAATTAGAAATTAAGGAGTAACTTAATATTACAAGAATTAGACAAATAAATATGTTGACCATTAATCAGCCACAATTAAACTCGGAACAGATAGCTAGTATTCCTGAATATCGTCGTAAATGGCAAGAAATAGCCACTAATAATAAATCGATAGATAGAGAGCAAGCAACAACAGCTATATACAATGCTTACCGCTTTTTAAATTTGCCCCAACCAAACATAATTTTCTTTTTAGATCCTAAAGGGGCTATTCAATACATTAATAGCGAAATGGATAATAGCTGGGGAAAATTAGAAAACTCATCTTTAGGCAATCCTGTCGCTACTAAGTTAATCTCAGAACTAATTGGCAATTTAGACAATCAAATTAAGGGAGAAATATTTGAGCACTTGCAGGGTAATCTTGATAACGGATTGGCAGATAATATGGCAAGAGAAATAATAGACTATTATAAATGGAACAATATTTTTACTTTGATTGGGATAAACGGGCGAAGTTTCATGCTTGATTCAGCAACGAATTCGCAGGCTGATGAAGTGATGAAAATTTTTTCAAACATACTTTTTGATACAGGGTTTATTTTTAATCGCTATATATTTCCCCTCTGTGGTCAATTCAGAAAAATACCGTAAACTTCATATTTAGTAATTTAACTAAGCAAAATAATTTGGATGATAGCTTAAATCAAGGATACGGAATAGTTTTTACAGGTAGGTTTGCGCTCAATACTCAAGATAAGTACCAGTTTCCTGCTTGCCAAATAAGTAGTGTTACAACCAACGTTATGATTCCCTCTGTCATTACTGATTATGCTTATTACATTAATTACCTGAATGAAGTTTTCAATTGTCCCCTTGATCTAGAAAAATGGAAAGTATTCTATGATTTAATTACGACCTGTGGTTGGATCTTTCCTTATCAGAAAACAGCTTTAGTTTGCGACCGTTATGTAAATAGCTAAACATTAGACCTCTTGCATGAATCAAGCGATCGTTAAATCGATTCCGCAATTATATAAACCAGCAATCAGATTAAAACGTAATCCAAATCGGCGACGACGATTACGATAAGGTTGAGCCAAAATCCGAAAAATCTTTAGACAGCGAATAACGTGTTCGACGTAGATTCTATGTTTTGCTAGTTCGCGATTATATTCTTTTTCGCGATTCGTCAAATCTTTTTTCTTCTGTTTCTTAATTGGTACATAACTCGAACCATGAATTTTGTCTATTCCCTGATATCCTTTGTCTGCCAGCACTTCGATTGATTCAATTGGTTTGACTTTGCTTCGTTTAAAGAGCATGATTTTAAACTCTTTAAACGAAGCAAAGTCAAACCAATTGAA
>JBCBHT010000183.1:0-14539 GCA_038525335.1 Cyanobacteria bacterium J06621_15
AGCTTCTACTGAATTAGAAAGTCTTGCTGGAATTTGGAAAAGTCAGGCTAAGAAACTTCAACAATCAGATGCATTAAAAAACTTTAACGAACAACTTAGTCGTGAGTGGGCTATTGAAACAGGAATAATTGAAAATCTTTATTCTATTGATAGAGGTACAACACAACTTTTAATTGAAAAAGGTATTGAAACAACTTTAATTCCTTACGGTACAACTGATAAACCAGCAGAAAATATCATTCCGTTTTTAATTGCTCAACAAGATGCTTTAGAAGCATTATTTAATTTTGTTGCTTCTGAACAAGAACTTTCACTTTTTTATATTAGACAGTTACATGAAATTTTTACACAGCACCAAGAAACGGTTGATGCTGTTGATGCTTTTGGGAATAAAGTAAGAGTTGCTTTATTACACGGAAAGTGGAAACAAAATCCGAATAATCCAACCCGTAGAGACGGAGCAATTCACGAGTATAGTCCTCCTTTACAAGTTCAATCAGAAATGGAACGTTTAGTTAGTATGCATCATTCGCATATTAAACAAAAAGTTCCGCCAGAAATTGAAGCAGCTTGGTTACATCATCGATTTACTCAAATTCATCCATTTCAAGATGGTAATGGAAGAGTTGCAAGAGCATTGGCTTCGCTAATTTTTATCAAAGCAGGTTGGTTTCCTTTAGTTATAAATCGTGATTTTAGAGATGAATATATTAATGCTTTAGAAGCAGCAGACAATGGGGATTTATCAAATTTAATTACTTTATTTGCAAAATTACAAAAGAAAGCATTTGTCAAGGCTTTAAGTCTTTCTGAGAATGTTCTTAATGATAACGAGCCACTTAAAAAAGTAATTTCTGCGGGGATAGAACGATTAAAATCTCGGAAAGAACAACAAGAGATGCAAATGCAGCGTTCTTGCTTTACTTTGAACGCAAAATTGGAAGATATTGCATTTGAGAAATTTGGCAGAATTGCTTGGGAATTAAATAATGAATTGAAGGAATTGGAAGAACGTTATTTTGCGGATGTAAAAAGAAGTGATGAAACTAACGATTACTGGTTTAGACAACAAATTATTCAAACAGCTAAAGCATTAGAATATTACGCAGATACTAGAACTTACCGGAGTTGGATTAGATTAAAAATTAAGGAAGATAGACAAACTGAAATTATTTTGTCTTTCCACGGATTAGGTTTTGAATTCTTTGGAATTATGGCAGCATCTGCCTTTATTGAGTACCGAGATAAAACTGAAGAACAAGAAGTCCTGGTCGATGCACCTCGCGTTTTGTGTAGCGAAGTCTTCCAATTCTCTTATACCGAGCAGTTCAATTCTATTGTACAAAGGTTCACCCCTTGGCTGGAAAACATTCTCCTAGTAGGGTTAGACCAATGGAGGAAGCAGCTTTAAGGAATGATACTTTTTACGAAACTTTACTTCATGTCCTACTTTACACATATCTCGGTGGGCATCGCTTCTTATCCAGCGATGACTACCAATCAAAATTTATTGATACCGAAAAGCAGTAACACTAATCAAAATTCATTGATGCATTGACGATAATTACCAATCAAAAATTATTGATGCATTAAGCGGCGATAACTACTAATCAAAATTTATTGATATTTCAATCAAGATTTTGTATACATAGAATCATCACAATTGCAAATGTAACTGTGCCAGTTTTTTCAATGTAATCTTGTAGTACGCTAATAAGTAAGAAAAAAGTAAGAATAGCATCTGGCACATCTTGTAATATTGAATCTGTCTAATGCAGTTTACACAGTACATAGAGGATTTTATGACCTAACCGTTACTTCGCACAGCACTTGTTCGGTTTTAATAAAATGACTGACTTTTCACGGGATGTGGAAGTGCGGCTCTTTTAGGAATACAAATCAAAACTTGGCATAAAGCGTAAAATTATTGTGGAGTAAGGAATACAGCCTTTTAATTTTCAATCAATATGTCCCATAAATTTTCCGCCACCTCAAACATATCTTCTTGTAATATTGTGTCTTGCTTTAAAACTGGGTTTTTACGTTTGTTTTTTTGGCGATCGCTTAATTTACGCAATACCCGTTAAATTTAATTTTAGACTCGTAGCGGGTTCTAGCCATTGGTAGTAGGGTTGTTTCGTCTCTCCAAAAGAGCCGCACCCAAATGCTTTTAAATAAAGGTTTAATCCAGTTGTATTATAGGGCAGTGATTTTGCGATAGCAACGGTTTAGGTTTAACTATGGAGAACATTAGTAGTCGTAAAAATTTTTGGCAAATTATTATTTAGAATGAATATTCACAATTAAATATTTAGTATATATATATTGTGTGTATAAAATATTTGCTAGTAAAAAGTATTATCTCTAAATTTTGGGGAAGGGTGTTATTGAGATACCACAGTCCCGCCATATCATACTTCTCATATCAAATCCAATTTATATACCCCCTTTAATTAGGTGTAAATTAACATTTTGAGCAAAATTCGCGATCGCTAACTGAATGCCGGTGTTCGCCTAAGTATTTGTAGCCGCGAGTTGCTGAGTTGCGGACATCGCCTGATACTAGGGTAGCTATAGCAATTATACAGATTTTTTGGGAGGAATCCTGGTATATATTTATAGCAGGTTACTCGGAGAGGTAATTAAATGGTAGAGAATTTAGACAAAGATGCGCTCAACAGGCTTTGGGAGCATGGCAATCATGAAGACAGCATGTTTAGTGACCGATTAAATTTCTTTCTCGTTTTTGAAGGAATTCTAATTGCTGTAGTTGGACAACTTTACTCACAAATGCCTAGAAATATCTTAGTGGTCAAAGCAACAATCGTTCTTGGACTATTCACAACTCTTATATGGGGCTACGTTCAGATTCAACAAAAAATTATCCTTGAGGACGTGATTGAAAGAAGTCGAGAGTTATTGCCAGAATATCAGGTAACTATAGAAAGGAGAAATAAACTGAGAAGTAAACACCGTTTTCCAATCAGAGTAATTCCAATCTTAGCATACGGAATTCCAGGATTAGTTCTAACTTTTTGGCTAGTTCTACTACTATTTCTATAGGCTTGTCTCTGAGTAATTTCCCTTAGAATATTGAGTGGTTACAGGACAAAGATAATTAATTTATTATCTATACTTTTACTTAAAAAATATTAATCAAAGATTATTATATTCCAAATAAATTATAGTGTTCACAAAAATTTTTAGGTCTTTTACTCTCACAAATTTCTTTATACTCGTCTATTTTTTACTTTAATTCTTTTTTGGATTATATAGGAATCCGGTTTTATTTCTGAAAGAGTTTTTAGAGATTAGCTTTGCTATAAAGGTTTTTGAGTCTCAGTATATTTTCAAAATTCAAATAGGAGTTTTATAGTTGTAATGGGGATTTTTATTTAGGGAGGTACTGATATTGAGCAGAAGTCATGAACGGTGAAGGACGCAAAAAATACTACATGAATTTGTTACATGAGTTAATGCTGTTGATAATTAGTGATAGGTTATTTTTTTATCTAAAGATGTATCAATCAATGCTTTATGATGTATCTGCAACAATATCATTTCCACCATCTAGTAACATCTTGGATAGCATAAAAAATATCTACTATTGTTTTATGACCACCTAAACTAATAATAGCTGGAACTAATGCTTTTGTGTTTTGCAAAAAGTAAGGGCGAGTGCTTTGAGATAATCTATGTAGTGTATACTGCCATAAGTTAGATGACAGTTTGTCGCTTAATGCACTCAGTGCTTGAGTGCGGTATTCCTCATTTTTAAGTTCTATAGCTGACTGTAGAGCTTGAGGTAATAAGTTAGATGATAGTTTGTCGCTTAATGCACTCAGTGCTTGAGCGCGATATTCATCATTTGTAAGTTCTATAGCTATGTCAAACGCTTCTGATAAAACATCTGGAGCTAGTAATTTATCGGCTAATGCAATAACAACTTGGGCACGATACTCCTGAATTACTATTTCTTTAGTTGCCTGTATAACTTCAGACGATACGGTTGACATTTTTTGAATCAATGCACATAAGACTTGGGTACGATACTCTTCATTCCGAATCGTCTTTATAACCCCAATAGCTTCTGAAAATATGATTGATTTATCACCTAACGCAAATATAATTTGGAGATGAAGATGAAATTTTTCATTTTGAATTTCCTTAATTATTTCGAGAGCTTGAGGAAATAAATTATGTGGTAGTTTATCAGCTAAGGCACTCAATAATTGAGTACGGTATTCCTCATTTTGTGTTTCTATGGCTACTTCAAGGACTTTGGACAATAAATCAGGTGGTAGTTTGTTCGCCAAAGCACATAAAACTTGAACACGATATTCTTCATTTTGTATATCTCTAGCTTTATTAAAGGCTTGAGACAATAATTTTTTTGGTAATTTGTTAATTATTATATTCAGTACTTGAGTACGATACTTCTGAATCGAGATTTTTATTACCATTTGAAGAGCTTCAGGTAGTACATTTTCTGGAAGCTTGTTAGCTAATAATTCTATTACTTGAATCCGATATTTCTCATCTGGAAATTGTAGAACTACCTTAATAATTTCTGGTAATAACTCAATTGATAGTTCATTTATCAAAACATTTAATAGTTGAACACGATACTTCTGAATCCAAATTCTCCGAGATGTTTGAAAAGCTTGAGGCAATAAATTTTCTGGCAGTTTATCAATAAAAAGATTTAATATTGAAGTACGAAGTTCTTCATCCTGAATTTCTTTAACTATTTCTAGAACTTGATGCAATAAATTAGTTGGCAGTTTGCTAACTAAAGCCTTCAATACTTGGGCACGATATTCCTCATTCTGTATACTTTTAGTTATATTAAGAGCTACTAGCAATAAGCTAGTCGGCAGTTTATCGACTAAAGCACTCAATGCTTGGGCATGTTCTGACTCATCCAAGATTGTCATAGCAATATTGACAAATTGCTGCAATAAATCAGGTGGAAGTCTCTTTGCTAAGGTAAATAAAACTTTTCTGCGAAATTCCTTATTCTGAATATCTCTAACTATTTGAAGAACTTGATACAATAAAGCAGATGTTAACTTAGCTGAAAATGTACGTAAAACCTGAATACGATATTTCTCATCTTGTATATCTCTAACTATATCAATGGCTTCGGGCAATAAGTTGAGTGGTAACTTTGTAGCTAAAACACTTAGTACCTGGGCACGATATTTCTCAATCTCGATTTCTATAACTTCATCAAATATTTTGGGTAGTAAATTAGGTGATGACTTTGCGGCTAAAACACTTAGTACCTGGGCACGATATTCCTGATTATAAATTTCTCTAGCTTCATCAAATATTTTGGGTAATAAATCAAATGGTGACTTAGCGGCTAAAACTCTTAGTACCTGGACACGATATTTCTCAACCTGGATTTTTTTACCTATATCAAAAACTTTGAATAAAAAATCAAAATCAGGTGGTGAATTAACAACTAAAGCATATAGAATTTGAGTACGATATTCCTGATTCTCGATTTCTCTAGCTTCATCAAATATTTTGGGTAGTAAATTAGGTGGTGATTTAGCGGCTAAAGCGCATAAAACCTGGGCACGATATTCCTGATTATAAATTTCTCTAGCTTTATCAAAAACTTTGGATAATAAATCAGGTAGTGCTTTAGCGGCTAAAGCGCATAAAACCTGGGCACGATATTCATCACGCCACAATATTACTCTAGGTGAATAAAAAACTTTGGAAAATAAATCAAAATCAGGTGGTGCTTTAGCAGCTAAAGCACATAAAATCTGGGCACGATATTCTTGATTCTCAATTTCTATAACTTTATCAAATATTTTGGGTAATAAATCAGGTGGTGCTTTAGCAGCCAAAGCACATAGAATCTGGGCACGATATTCCTGATTCTCAATTTTTATAGCTGTATTCAATGCAAATTGCAACAATTTTATTGGCACATTTTCGGCTAAAGCAAACAAAACTTGAGTTTGATATTTCTCAGATTGAATTGTTATAGCTGATAGGAATATTTTTGGTAACAAATCAGTTTCTAATTTATTGGCTAATGTGCTTAGTACTTGTGCAAGATATTCCTCATCTTCTATCTCTCTAGTAATATCGAAAGCTTCTGACAATAAATTAGATAATAAATTATTTGGCAGCTTTTCTACTAATAAAAACCATTTTTGAAAAAAAGATATCAGGTCTATACTCTGATGCATATTTTGTCTAATTTCATCAAATATTTTGTATAATAAATCAGGTGGTGACTTAGCGGCTAAAGCGCATAACACCTGGACACGATATTCCTCATGATAAATCTCTTTCGCTTTATCAAATATTTTGTATAATAAATCAGGTGGTGACTTAGCGGCTAAAGCGCACAAAACCTGGGCACGATATTTAATATTTATCATTCCTCATTATGGTTTTTTTTAGTTTAATTAAATACTTTGATTTTTGAAAAGTATACTGAGAATCTAAAGCTTATATAGCAAGGCTAATGTCTAAAAATTAAGGAGAGAAATCAAACCCAATTCCTATTCTTTTATCTTCAACTTCATCAAAGATTTTGTATAATAAATCAGGTGGTGATTGAGCAGCTAAAGCACATAACACCTGGACACGATACTCCTCATTACGAATTTCTTTCGTTTTCTCAAATACTTTGCATAATAAATCAGATGGTAATTTAGCGACTAAATAACATAAAATTTGGGCACGATACTCCTCATTACGAATTTCTTTCGTTTCATCAAGAACAGTTAGTAGTGCTTGTTTTTTTAAAATTTGTGGTAAAAAATCAGATAGCTTTATAACTGACTTTGCTCTTACTTGTAAGTCTTGATTTTGCCTTAAATAAGTTAGCGCTTGTTCTGAACTCCAGACTCTTTTTTCAACCAGTAAAATCAGTAAATTTTCTGGTATATTGACAGCCAAACTATTAAGAGAAGTAATAATTAGCGCATAGCGGAACTGTAATGCAACTGACTCAGAGCAGTTTTGCTCAAACATCTCTTCTGCCAATCGCCAAGCATCAATAATATTAGATACAAAAACGGCAGTTTTTCCTAACTTTTCACATGTTTCATACCAACCGTTGCGTCTTTCTTTAGTCTCCTCACGCAGTAGCTCATGGATTTCGTTAATCCAACCAGCTTTTTCTAAATGCCACACTAGATGCTGGTGGATATAACCGTCATTTGGTAGGGTATGCCAGAGGTTTTTATCGGTTAAATTTCGGTACTTCTCTAAGAAAGTAGCATGGGCTTTAGGTAAAGTTATGCCCAATCCTGGTAGGTTACCTTTGCGTCTGGGGTTTGGTGAAGTAGTTAACAAATTAAGTGCAAGGTCATGAAATAAGCTATGTAAGCGATAGGCTGGCGTTCCATCTAATAAGGAGATTCCAGACAATAACAGCGCTTTACTTTGCAAGTAGCGCAGTTCCGAGGCTGCATCCCTCTCATCATCTAAATCCCAAAGCGTTGTAGTCATTTTCTGAGTAATGTTTACATTCTCTGGTAATGTCCCCAGCCAAATAAAATTTTCTCGCACTTCGTCTGGTAATCGCTTTACACTCAGATTTAAAGATGCAGTTAGAGAAAGGTGTTTTAAATCTGCTTCATCCAAAACATCTCTTGCTTCCGGAGCATTCAATGTTTTTAACCTAGCTATCTCTTGCTGCATATCCTGCACAAGAACATTCCAGGAAGTGCCACCAGCTACTTGAGCAGCAGCTAGTTCCAGTGCCAAAGGCAAGTAGCCAACCGCTTTCGCTAAAGCCTCAGCTTCCTCAGTTTCTGTGTCAGCGAAGTTACGTCCTAATTTTTTAGTCAGCAGTTCCATCGCTTGCTCGGGCTGCATCACATCCAAAGAATAGGTGCTGGCTCCAAGAACTTTCGCGATTGCAGTTTCGCGAGTTGTTACCAGAACTTGACAACGCGCTCCACCAAAATTAAATTTTTTTGCATCTTCTGTATTCCAAGCATCATCTACTACTAGCAGCACAGCTTTATCACGAAGCAGTGTACGCAGCTGATTGCTAGCTGCTTCTTCACTGGTAGCCTCAAATTTGTAGTCCCCCAATAATGCCTGCAACCAGCCACTAAGAACGTTTAGAAGATTAGGTTGCTGACCTAATGTTGCCCATAGAATACCGTCACAATAGTGAGCTTGCACCTCCTCATCATGTGCCAAAGCTGCCGCGAGAGTAGATTTACCAACTGAACCTAATCCATGTATAGCAGTAACTACCAAAGTACGCACATCCGATGACTCTGTAAGCAGACGAGTTTTTAGGTCTTGGGTGTATTCGGGACGGTCTACATAATAAGTTGGTAGGGGTGGTGCTTGGAAAGGGACACCAATACGAACTGTAGATTTGGGTAAATCAAAAAGTTGTCCTCCTTGATTATCCTTCCAACGCAAATACAATACGGGGCGATACCACTGGTTACCTTCCACACCCATCGCTTCTCTTCCCTGACTGATAGCCATAGCAAGGGAATTTTTTTGTCCCAAGGAACGATAAAACTGTTTCGCAAATTCAGTTGCAGCATTAACACTCACAGAATATTGCATCGCTACCACTGCGGGAATTCGGTGATTAATCAAATTTTGCGCCGTACCATTAAATACTGATTCTCCTTCCAAAACCATTGCTGACTGACAAGCACTCAGCACCACCAAAGCCACACCACCAGATTTTTGACTACCATCAGCAAAGCTTGCGAGTTGCAGTAATGCTCCTAATTCTTTCGCGCTCACATAATTTGGTATATTTATATCTGTTTCACCTTCAAAAACTAGATAACCTTGAGCTTCTGGCAATTCCGTCTTACATTCACTACAGTGAGTTGTGGAAATTTTCTTATGCATGGTGCGGCAGTTTTCATTTTGACACCGCTTCCCAAAAATTCCATGTCCATCAAAATGCACTACATGAGGAGCATCATTTCCTTGATGTTCCGTCAAATATTTTCTTAATCCATTAACAGTAGCATCATTTAACTTATCAAGTTTAATATATCCTGCTTCACTAGCACTTTCTAATCCTTCATAAATCGCATGTTGTTCTTTTTTAGAAAGTTTTTGTAGCTCTATTTTTTTATCAAAAGCAGCAGAAGATATCAGCAAAACATTTAGTTTTTCAACAAGCGGTAAATTGGGAGGAAGTACATCATGAGCAATATAGCGAGAAAAAGTTACTTGGCGATGCAGTAAAAAATCCTTCCCATCATGTAACAATTCCCAAGGATAATCAGCTAATCTAGAGCGCTTGCTGGAATCATCTTCAAACCTCAATTGAACATGTAATTGAATATTTCTACTTTCAGCGAGTTGTAAAGCGGCTTTGAAAGCATTTTCAACCTTACCAGATGGAAATAATGAATGATATAAAGCTTGACCAATGTTAACTAAATAATTACTGTTAAAATCATTCCCATCTTCAGCGAGAATACCAACATCCCTCATCCACTCTTGCTCGTGACTGGAAAAATATTGGGGTTTGAAACCAGCGATTTCCAAAGTTCTCAGTAAAGTCATTCGCCAATCATTTTCACTGTCAGAAAACGGTAATGATGAGTCCGCTTCCCCTGATTGGGTGACAATTGCTTTAAATTGCTTTTCGTTTATTGGAGACAGGTATAGCTCAAAGGTTTCCATCAAACTGCTTTTTCAATACTCTTTGTAAAGATAAGTTAAAATCCAGGTTGTTCGTTCCCTTTGATTCCACCTTCGATACTTGTCTCCAATAATTCCTTCCAACGTTCCGGATATTTCTTTTTATATACTGCCAGTGATTGTTCTTTATTTAACAACGGTGAAAGCGTTACTTTGACCTTTTGCACATCATCTTGACTATTCCCTCCACCTAATTCGAGAACGTATATTTTTATTCCTGCCTTCCCTTCATTCTTCACCGTCACTTGTAGCTCTAATTCTACGGAATCGACGCTGAGAAAAGGGATATCATTTTCGTTTTCTGGTGAAGTTGCAAGCAGTTCTTGCTTGACCCGCTCGATTAATTCAGTAAGTCCAATTAAGTTTTCTTTAGGCATTTAAGTTTATTAAGACTGCTATTATATATAAAAATTTGTTTACCCTGTGATTATTACATACAAAGATAATAAGAGAATGTTTTAAAGAAAACAATTGTTTTTCATGCACAAAGCAGTCTTGAATATTTAATTTTTTGATATACATACCTTAAAAAGACGAGCGTTTTATAACGTTTATAGTGTAAGAGAGTATTGATTCTAACCGCTGCTGGATTGTCACGGTTAACAGCATCACTCCCAAACTACACTACACGAATTAATCACCTGCTTTTTAGCGATTTTCTCCGGTAGCGATAAATCCTATAGAAATACCCGCAAGCTAATAAATGTCTCTTATACGAGCAAAAAATCATGTAGTTTGCTTATATTACATTTTTAGCTTACTTTTACCTTACTTTTAGTTCATGCTTTTAGCGCACCTGAGCTTTCAAAAGTTTTGTGTAACAATGGTTTTAGTAGCCGATATTGTGAGGCTTTATTGCTCGGCAGCGATTTATAAACTTTATGACAAGCCGAAAAACTGTTTAATAACGGGTATAAGATTGCTACAGGTTTTAACAAGTTTTGCTGTAGAAGGTAAATCTGCTACCAATCCTTTCAGAAAAGTTAGCGCATTTTTAGCTGTTTTCTGCATAGCTCCTTCTTGTGCCTTTTGCCCTGCTTCTGCAATTTTATTTATCTGTTCCAAAGCTTGGACTTTATCTTCTTCGCTCAAGTTAGTATCAGTTTCAATGGCGGTTTGCAGGTCTATCAATAATTCCTTAATTCCCGGCTTATCTGTTTCGGGTGATGTTGGTAATTCGTTGATGGTATTTTTCACCGTACCACTAATATCACCTAAATTTAAAGCTTGTCCGCTAGCATTAAAATCTCTACCGACACTACCAACTTCAATTTTACGACTGGAGTCATTGCTTTTAGTCATATTTTTATTCTCCACTTGATTATCAACTTTAACATTTATAGATTTACTCGCTAGCAAGCCTGTAATCTCTTTCATATCTGTATATTTTTGGCGATGTTCTTTTATTTGATTATCTTTAGCTATTAATAATGCTTTATATTTTTCTTCTATTGCTTGAAGTGCAGCTTGATAATTTTGTGAAAACCTACTATGAACTTTTTCTTTATTGGTATCAGCAGGGACAGAAACTTTAACAACAACTACACCATCACCTTTATTTTCAATACTTTGAATAGCTAATTCTGTATCTTCATTTTCGACTTGTAATTTTTTGAACGCAGTTACAAAAGCTTTCCAGTCGATACCATCGCGGAAAATTAAATCAACTGTATTTAAAAGTTCTTTAAATAGCTTGGTAAAATCCCCTGGTTGAAATTCCCCACTACTGGGACGACGTTCTCTATCATCACTTCCAAATTTGGGATTTTCTAAAAGATAAACAAAGCGACAATCGACATTATTTAGTTTAGTTGTACTTTCAATATTCCATGATTCCACACAAGCACCAGTCATGAGAGTGTTAGTAAAATCAGTACCAAGAGCTTGAGCAAGAGTTAAATTTGCAAATTCTAAATTAGCCCCTTGAAATGTGGCTTCACTAATATCAGCGTATTTGAGATTAGCATTTTTTAAATCTACACCAATCAAATTTGCACCTTTGAAGTTTGCAGCGAAATAGGATTTTTCCCTACCGTTACCAGTGACGAGTAACTTTAAAACATTTCGGTTAGATAGTATTGAGTTTCCAACTCTGGCGAAGTCGAGTTTTTTGGTTTCATAAAAACGGGTGCGCGTTAGATTTGCTTTTTGGAAGTTTGTGTTTTTCAGGTTTGCACGTGTGAAGTCAGCATCCGTTAAATCAGCATTATAAAAACTGGTTCCACCTATAGCAGCAATTGCATTAATATATTTCCGAATCGAAGGAACTCGCTTATCTTCAATCCAAAAAAGCCAACCTATGTAGCTACCCAATAAGATTAAAATCCAAGACCAACAGCAACTCCAAATTAAATCTACCCAAATCCAATTCCAAGACAAAACTGATTTTGAAGACATAGAATTCCAGGCACCTCGACTTAAAATCCTAAATAAAGCACCTGTTGTACCACCAGATAAAGAGCTAAATATAACAATCATAGTAAAATTTTGGGCTAAAGTTTTAGTGAAAACTAAGCTGAGAGCTACGATTGCAGAAATGGCAATTAAAATAAGATATGTGAAAGTTATAGCCTCAGTCCAATCACGGAGTATTTGGTAGTTATCTAATGCCAAAACATTAGTGATAGCACTTGGAAGTATAAAGATGCTTAAAATTAAACTGATTATTTGTAAAGAAGATACCAAATCTTTCCAAACAATGATTGAAACACATACTAATAACAGTCCTATTATACATAAAGCAAAAATAAAGGCTTTTTCTTTTATTTCATCATACGTCTTTGTATCATTAACCAACTCCCACCAACTAATTCCATTGGTTGAGGAAGATGCAAATAATAATAGAAATGTAAAAATAAATAAAAATCCTATCCAACAAATAATCCTATAGTTTTGCAATCCAGCTTTTGCATAGCAAAAGTCAGCATTCGTAAGATTTGCTTTTGTAAAATCTGTACCTCGAATATCTGCATAACGAAAGTTTGCTCCAGTCAGGTTTTTACCTCTAAAGGAGCGTCCTCGGAGATTTTGACCTGAATAGTCTAGATCCATAGCTACGTTAAGTGGGGTTTTTTATATTTAATACAATATTGCTATGTAATATTCCGGATGTAGTCAATTGGAATATTATCTTTTTTTTGCGGTCTCCCTCAACAGTCCAACACAAAACTTCATTAAAATGTACAAAGTAAGCAATATGTAAGACGATGTTTCTTACTAGTACAGTAAAAGCCCAGTGCGTGGGGTTTTGGAAACTGATGCTGTATTCCCCGGTTATACGGCATCACTCCAATTTTCATCAACGTGGATGAAATTGCAGCAACCTGCTACACGATAATGAAAAGATACATTGCCAGAAACGCATCACAGGTCAATACTGAGGAACTGTGCCAATACTTACAGTCCTATTTTTTTATTTTAACTTAATTACTTTTGCTGAAAGGTTTATAGCTTACTTGATTTCAACTTTTCTCTTCATTAAGGTGAAACATCAAAAAGTAACTAGAATGTATATTCGTTAACAATGAAATTCTTAAAACTCAATCGAAGAAGGACTTTATTTATAAAAAAGTTTTTAGTAATTGCTGCGATAGTAACTATATTATTTTTATCTTTTGGCACATTTAAATATGTCACATTTAATAGATTAGAGATTGAAGTTCGACCTTCTTATCATGTGTTCATAATAACATTCTTCATTGACAATATTGAACGTATAAGTGTTGTTGCAGGTTTAATTGCTTTTATTCTGAATCTTCCAGAACAACAAAAGAAGTCTCACTATGAAGCATGGGAGGTAATAACTTTAGCCAAAGGTCACAGGGGAAGTGGTGGACGTATTCAAGCATTGCAAGATTTAGCAGGAGATGGGGTTAGTTTAGCTGGTGTAAATGTTGATTATGCATATCTTGTAGGAGTTAAGCTTTCAGGAGCAGTTTTAACTTCTGCAAGCTTAGAGTCCTCCGACCTCAGAAATGCCAACCTCAGTAGTGCCGACCTCAGAAGTGCCAACCTCATAAGAGCCAACCTCAGAAGTGCCAACCTCATAAGAGCCGACCTCAGAAGTGCCGACCTCAGAAGTGCCGACCTCAGTGGTGCAAAATTCTGGGATAAAGAATCAGGTAGGAAAACCAAAAACATAACCCCAGAACAAATCAAACAAGCCAAAAACTGGGAGAAGGTAGTATATAGTCCGAAATTCCGCAAGAAACTAGGACTCCCCCCATCCGAATGACCGATGCTGTGCAGGAACGGTGCTGAGTTACAGTTATTGAAAGTCTTGACTCTGATTGCTTCCGGGTATAAAGTTCCATAATATAACTTGTTTTTTTCTTACACCCGTGAACAGCACCTGTGAAAAACGTGCGTAGTGCCCGAAGCGATTCTGTGCTTATTGCTTTAAACGATTAATTAAAAGCGCTTCGGGAACCGCTCGTTTTAACGCAGTGGTCACGGGTGCTTCACCCGTTGATACGCAGAGATATCTTTTCGATAAGGTGATTATTTTTACTGCTGTTATCTTGAATAAATAACAACACTACAGTTCCAAACCTTTATTCTTCACTTTCTTCTCTTTCTTCTCTTGTTTAGCTTCTCGTTCCAGAACTCTCAGAGAGCGTATCAATTCCAACAACTGTTGATTCCAATCCGAAGTAATGGGCTGTTTTATAGTAGTCTGTGGCAGTAATTTTTGAATATCCCGTGATAATTGATTACCCGCAGAGTCCTTATCATAAGCTGCTATAACTTCGGGGATATCTTTAATCATTTCGACTGGTAGGTTTCTGGTACTATCTAATGCTAAATAAATTGTTCTGGGAATAGACGTTTTTTTTGCTGCCATTTGTTCAAGAGTCAGGTA
>JBCBHT010000184.1:0-14473 GCA_038525335.1 Cyanobacteria bacterium J06621_15
GTAAGAAGTAAGAAGTAAGAAGTAAGAAGTAAGAAGTAAGAAGTAAGAAGTAAGAAGTAAGAAGTAAATGTAAATTTAAATTTAAATTCGGTAGCAATTGCAGCATTTGTATATCAAAATTAAAATAATCAAAATCACTAATTTAATTTAATTCAATTCAATTCAATCCAGACAGTTACAAATAATTATTCAACAGTATTCTCAACTACCAATTATCAACTACCAACTACCAACTACCAATTACCAATATTATGACTACACAAACAGCACCAATACCAGAAACCTATCAAGGTCAATTTGGTGAATTTACAATTACTAAAGATGACCGCAGCGGTGTAATTGTCTATCGTGCGGGTTTAATGATAGCCGCACTTTGCTTTGCTATTGGCACGGCTTTAATTTTATTAACTGATAATTCCAATTTACAACTAATAACGTTTTTGTACGCTGGTTTTAGTATTGCTCTTGGAGTCAGCTTGTTAACCATTCATATTTATATGGTAGAACTGCATCGAGCATTACAAATTTTTTGGACAATTGGTAGCATTTCCGCAATTGTTTTTGCTTCCTCCAACAGCAAAACCTTAGCAGAAACTGTTTATAATTATCCCCTAACTATATTCGGAATCGGTTTTACCTTTGCAGCTTTGACAGGTATTTATTTCAAAGAAGCTTTTTGTTTCAACCGTTTAGAAACAAAATTCCTAACTCCCATAGTCCCCCTACTGCTTTTAGGACACATGACCGGGATTCTTCCCGTAGAAGTAGAAAAAGTTTTATTAGCAACTTGGTCAGTATTTTTCCTAGTTTTCGCAATTCGTAAAGCAATACAAGCAATTCCTCCCGATATTGGAGATAAATCCGTATTTGAATATTTAGAAGGTCAAAGGTTAGGAGTTAGGAGTTAGGAGTTATGAGTTATGAGTTATGAGTTATGAGTTATACATCACCCTCTCTCACTCCCTTACTCCCTCTTTCCCTCACTCCTTAAGGAAAAATTGTTAACTGATAACTGATAACTGATAATTGTTCATTGTTCATTGTCCTTTTGGGAACAATAAACCAGTAGCAATGAGGATAGAAAATTGACGGAAGAACGTGCGTACTGGTTGGCTTGGTCGCGAGTTTCGGGGATTGGACCGGTACTATTACAAAGATTAAACCAACATTTTGATTCCCCGAAAACTTCTTGGGAAGCGGATGCTTCAGAGTTGGGAGAAGTTGAAGGTTTTGGTTTACAAACTTTGCAAAAGGTAATTCAACAGCGTTCTCAAATCAATCCAGAAAAACTCTTAGAACAGCACGAACAAGAGAATCCCAATTTCTGGACTCCAGCGGATACAGACTATCCTCGTTTGCTACTAGAAATTCCCAGCCCTCCACCGGTACTTTATTACCGTGGAAAGCTAGATTTAACAGAAAATTTAGCGCAAAAACCCTTAGTTGCAATGGTAGGGACGCGACAACCTACCGAATATGGTACCCGCTGGACTCGTCGGATTAGTGCTGCTTTAGTACAAAATGGTTTTACGGTGGTTTCTGGTTTAGCGGAAGGAATTGATACTGCTTCACATTCAGCTGCAATTAAAGCTGGAGGTCGTACCATCGCTGCTTTGGGTACTGGTGTAGATATGGTATATCCTGCAAAAAATCGGAAATTATACGAACAAATATTAAATCAAGGTTTTGTTGTCAGCGAATATCCGACGAAAACCCCACCCCATCGGACTCATTTTCCGCGCAGAAATCGAATTATTGCTGGTTTATCTCGTGCTGTATTGGTGATGGAAGCACCGCAAAAATCTGGTGCTTTGATTACTGCTGATTACGCTAATGAATTTGGTCGGGATGTTTACGCTTTACCGGGAAGATTGGATGATTTTTCTTCTCAAGGATGCTTAAAATTAGTTTCTCAAGGTGCTACCCCAATTCTCAAAGAATTAGATGAATTATTGAAGATGTTGGGTGCAATTCCTCAAGTTAGCAGCGTAAATAATTTGACACCAGATGAAAAGAAGCCATTACCAGATTTACCAGCAGAGTTACACCAGGTAATGAAAGCAATTTCTTCGGAATCATTGCCTTTTGATTTTATAATTCAACAAACCCAAATGCCAGCTTCAGAAGTTTCCAGTGCTTTATTACAGTTGGAATTAATGGGATTGATTTCTCAGCTTCCAGGAATGCGCTATCAAAGGAATTAACTTGTTCTGTGAGCTTGGGTTTACAGGTCGTTCAGCGAATTCTTATTTGGTTCTCAGGAATATTTCATCTATCTGGATTTTCATTGTAAATACTGATTTGCAATGATGAGAAAGTAAATAATGTCACAGAAAGATATTCGAGTAACTATTGAAAATCTTGCACCAGAAAGCGGAACTTTCCTTACTCCTTTTTGGGTTGGTTTCCATAATGGCAATTTCGATACATATGACCGTGGTAGACCTGCATCTCCAGGTTTAGAAAGTCTAGCCGAAGATGGTAGTACGGATTTGATTTCTCAAGAGTTTCTTCAAAGTGGGAATGGTACTGTTGATGGTAGGGTCGTAGGTGCTGAAGGTGCTGCTGCTGGTCCAATTGACCCCAGTGAAGTTGCAACTGCTACTTTTACTCTGGATAGCGATGACCTCAATAATCAATTTTTTTCCTATGCTTCAATGCTTCTTCCTTCCAATGATGCATTTGTCGCTAACGGAAATCCTGAAGCAATTCGGATTTTTGATGAGGAGGGAAATTTTATTGGAGCAGACTTTATTATTGCAGGTAACCAGGTATTAGATGCTGGAACCGAAGTTAACGACGAAGCAGAAAATAGTACTGCTTTTTTCGGTCAAAGTAGTCCTAATACTGGAATCAACCAAAATGGTGTTGTACAGCTACACCCTGGATTTGTTACCGGTGGAAGAATCTTGAGCGAAGATGGAAGTTCTCCTTTAGCTCTTGCAGGTTTTACAAATGCCGATTTTAGCTCTCCAGATTTTCAGGTTGCTCGGATTACAATCTCTACTGAAGACCAGCCCCTTCCAATTGCAGACCCAGTTAGAATTACTTCCAATTTAGATGGTTCTCAAGAAGTCGCTGCTGGTGATGGTGATGCTCGTGGAACTTCTGTTTTAACTCTTAATGACGCTGGGGATAGTCTAGAGTATAGTTTGACCGTCTCTGGTTTAGATTTCGGAGCAAATGGTTTAGTTGCAGGTGGAGCGCAAACTCCTGACGATACTAGCGATGATGTTACCAGACTCCACATTCACAATGCACCACGGGGAGAAAATGGAGGAGTTGTTTTTAGCTTATTTGATACTGTTGCTCCAGAACTTGGTAATCAGTTAAATATCCAAGGAAATCAAGATGAAGATTTAAATGTAACTCTCAACGAAAATGGTTCGGTTACTTTAGCAGGGATTTGGGAAGAAACCGATTCTGCTAATGATGATTTGAGTGAATTTGTCGCTGAAATTCGCGGTACTCAAGAAAACGAAGATTTAGATTTATATTTTAACGTCCATACTGAAGAATTTCCTGGTGGTGCAATTCGCGGTCAGCTAGTTGTTGGTGATGAAGATAACAATACACCTCCACCACCCGATTTAGTTGAAGTTACCGTAACTGTGGAAAACCTAGCTCCCGATAACGGAACGTTATTAACACCGTTATGGGTTGGTTTTCATGACGGGACTTTTGATACTTATGACAGTGGTAGACCCGCATCTGCTGGTTTGGAAAGTTTAGCAGAAGATGGAAATACCAATCTTATTTCTCGCGAGTTTATTAGTAGCGGTGCTGGTTTAGTAGATGGGACAATTACCGCACCCGGAGGAGCAACACCAGGTCCAATTGATACGGGTGAAACTACCAGTTTGACGTTTACTTTAGACCGTTCTTTAGCAAGCAGTCGTTTCTTTAATTATGCATCTATGGTTCTCCCTTCCAACGATGCTTTTATTGCAAATGGGAATCCCGAAGCATTCGAGATTTTTGATGAAAATGGTAATTTCTTGGGTGCTGATTTTGTTGTTAGAGGAAACCAGGTTTTAGATGCTGGTACGGAAGTCAATGACGAAGCAGAAGACAGTACTGCGTTTTTCGGTCAAAGTACCCCAAATACTGGAACCGAAGAAAATGGTGTAGTCGGACTTCACCAAGGTTTTCAACCAGAGGGACGTATTTTAAGCGAACCTAGATTTGCTAATGCTGATTTTACTGCTGATGGCTATGAAGTTGCACGGATTACGGTCACAACTAACGATTTACCACAGGTTTCTGTAGGTGATGCTTCCGAAGATGATGTTCAACAAGAGCTACAGCTTGATTTTAGGTCATCAGATAATCAACAAGTTACAGCTAATTTATTGGAGGTTACCAGCGAAGCTGCTTTCAATAATCTAGTCGGTTTTTACGTTATTGAAGACAATCAAGGAACTGTTTTAGATGAATTCGGTAATGCTTTAAATCCTGGTGATGACGGTTATGCTCAAGCTGCTGTTACAAGACGAGCTTTTGAATTGAATCGGAACACCACCGAAGCTCAGCAGTTTACCGGAGGAAACTTATTAGCTCCGTTTATCATCGCAAATGGAACAGCACAAGAATTTCTCTCACAAAACCCTAATAATCAGGAAGGAGAAGACCCACTTGCTTACTTCTCATTCCTAGGAGCGAACCCTGATGGAGTAGAGCATATTCGTTTATTAGATGAGAATACTTTTGGTTTTGAAGACTTATTTGGTGGTGGAGATAATGACTTTGATGATTTATTATTCCGGGCTGAGTTTGAAGCTGTTTAGTTAATTAAAAGTTAATCAAACAATATCAAAGGAAAAGGAGTTTTAAGTGCTTCTTTTCCTAATTTTTTAGAGAAATTAAATAAGAAGGCTTAGCTTTATATTAACTTTGTAATTTCACTATTCAAATCAATTAATAATTATATTATAAATGTCCAATTTTCGATTCCCATTCTCATCTAAAAATTATCCTTCATCCCCCGCAATCTACCAAAAGTTTCCACCGAATCTTGACTATTTGCAGCAGATTGTAAAGCAGGTTCTTCCCATCTAAGAAATGGATTTGTATTTTTTTCTATTCCTAACAAAGAGGGAACGGTAGCTTGATTTTGATTACGATATGTTTTAACTTCCTCAAATCGCTTTTGAAGCTTGGGGTTTTCACCATCTACAGTCATAGCAAATTTCAAGTTTTTTAAAGTATACTCGTGAGCGCACCAAATTCTTGTATTGTTGGGTAAAGCACGAATTTTACTCAGGGAATTTACCATTTGGGCTGGTGTCCCTTCAAATAATCTACCGCAACCCCCAGCAAATAAAGTATCTCCACAGAATAATTCTCCCGTCTCCGTAGAATCATCGGGAGGAAAGTAGTAAGCGATATGAGCGCGGGTATGTCCGGGAACGAATAAAACCTCACCCATGCGATGAGAAAACGAAATGCGATCGCCATCTTCGAGAAAGACTTTTTGTCGCGGAATTCTGCCTTTATCAAAGCTTCCACCGTAAACTGTAAGTCGAGGGAATTTTTCGATTAATTTCTGATTACCACCTACATGGTCGAAATGATGATGTGTATTAAAAATTGCAATTAATTCTGCATTGAGTTCTTGGAGTTTTGTTAAAACAGGTTCAGCCTGAGCAGGGTCAACCACAGCAGCAATATTTTGTTTATCGTCGTACAGCAGAAATATGTAATTATCAGAAAGTGCATTTAAGCGAAACACCTGCATAATCTAGCCTTCCTAATTTTGATTTATTCACCGGGAAAACATTGATGGTTTGTTAGCGTAGCGTGTCCCGGAGGGACATATTACGAATTATATTCACCCCAAAACCAGTTTAACGAAATATTTTAAACGCATCAAAGTACATTAAACTAAGTAGAACTGGGAACCAGAATAACTCCTAACTCCTAACCCCATTCTCACTTCTAACCAACTGTAAATAATGTCCCGGAACTCGAATCAATTCCTCATGACTACCTCTTTGAACCACCTTACCTTGATGTAAAACGATAATTTCATCGCAATCTCGAATCGAACTCAAACGATGAGCGACTATCAAACAGGTGCAACCTCTCAAACGTAAATTTTGCTCTATAATTCTCTCTGTCTGAGTATCCAAAGCACTCGTAGCTTCATCCATTAACAATATTGAAGGATTATTTACCAAAGCACGAGCAATTTCTAAACGTTGTCTTTGTCCTCCGCTTAAATTGGCTGCTCCTTCCATTAAATCCGCATTATAACCACCCGGTAGCGATAATATAATTTCGTGAATTGCAGCATCTCTACAGGCTTGCATTAAGCTACTATCGGGTATGGTTGTATCCCATAACGTTAAATTGTCTCTAACCGTACCCGCAAATAATTTAATGTCTTGTTCTATAGTCGCTATAGAATTTACTAATACTTGAGAAGGAATTTTGTTTTTCAATTCCCCATCAAATTTAATATAACCATCCCAGGGTTGATATAAACCTGCGACTAACTTAGCAACAGTCGATTTACCAGAACCACTACCACCTACCAATGCTACACGCTGTCCGGGTTTGAGCAAAAGACTAAAATTTTCAATTAAAGGTGGTGCTGTGCGGTTATATCCGAAGGTTATATTATTTAGTTCGAGAAATCCTGCTAACTTGGGAGAAATATAAGATTTAATATCCTCATCTTGTGTTATCTCTTCTTGGGGATTGCTCAAAACGTCGTCCAGACGATTTAATTTACCTTCTACTTCTTGTAAACTGCTTCCTAAACTAATCAACTGATTCACTGGTTGCATAAACTGTTGCATCAACGATTGAAATGCTACTAACATTCCAATAGTTAAGCTATCATCCATAACTCGTAATCCACCCACAGCGAGCAATAACATCGAAGCAATACCGGATAAAAATGTTGGTAAAATACCCAAATTTTGAGTCAGATTCGACATTTCCTGACGGACATTTACAGCTTTAGAATAATATCCAGCCCATCGATTAAAAAAATCAGATTCCAATCCCGATGCTTTCAAAGTTTCTATACTTTGCAATCCAGAAATTGCGATACCGCTAACTTTACCTTGTTCCTGCATTAATCGGATATTAGTATCCGTTCTCAATCTAGCGACCCACTGTAAAGCTGAAATATTGATGACAACAAACGCAATTCCTATTAATGTTAATACTTGGTCGTATTGCCACATTACGATAGCATAAAAAACTACCATCACAGCAGAAATAACCGTAGTCGCTAACTTACCAGAAAGTAGATTCGCAAGGTCATTATTTAACTTGATTCTGCTACTAATTTCACCAGCAAAACGTTGGTCGTAAAAACTGACTGGAAGATGTAATAAATGCCAAATAAACTTACTCGACATTCCCATAGCAAGTTTAATTTTTAATTTTCTCAATAGCTGTAACTGTAATCTTGATAATAAAGCAGTTAGAACAGCAGTAAATAGCATTGCTAAAATTAATGGACGCAGCCAATCTTCGCGATTATGGATTAAAATTTGGTCTACAAAAATCCGCGAGAAAGTTGGCATTGCGAGTCCTGGTAAAACTAATAAAAATCCTACTAAAACGCAATAAAAAAGCGACCAGCTAGAATTTTGTAATCGCGAAGATAAAGACAAAAATAAACTAGGTTTGCGTCCACCCTTTTGAAATTTTTCTCCCGGTTCAAAGACTAAGACAACACCCGTATAAGCATCGCTAAATTCCGATAGCGATACGTTACGTCTTCCCATAGCAGGGTCATTTAGAAAAACGTAATTTTTATTAAAACCTTCAACAACTACAAAATGATTAAAATTCCAAAATACAATATAGGGACACTGTAAATCTTTTAAACCTTCAATTTCAACCTTAAAACCCTTCGATTCCAAACCATAAACTTTAGCAGCTTTGAGAATATTAGTAGCTTTACTACCATCCCGAGAAACACCGCAAGTTTGTCTTAATTCCGCTAGCGGTACAATTCGTTTATGAAAAGCTAAAATCATTCCCAGAGAAGCAGCACCACATTCTACTGCTTCCATTTGTAGTAAAGTTGGTGTACGTTGGATGGGTTTGGATTTAGGAATTAATTTTTGAAACATCAATTGTCAATTATTAATCATCAATTATTAAATATTTCTCAGATATTTAAACTCATGCAAGTTTATTTTATATTTATAATTGTAGGGTGCGTGACGGCTATATAAAATTGTGTTTTAACAGAATTAATTGAGCGGATGCCGTCACGCACCATCCGAGTGTATAGTAGATTTTATTATTCCTCATAATCATGTATTCAATTAATATTTGGTGCGTGACGGTATTTTTAAATTTATTTGTTTTTAAATCAAATTATTTCAAACCGTCACTCACCCTACAAGAATAAATAAATTACATTACTTATTACTCACGATATTCCCGTCCAATCTTTAAATATTGGTAATACAAATTCAATTGGTTTTTTCTCTTCAATTTTGACTCTAACTGTAGTGGTTGTTCCGGGTGTAATTTGTAATTCTGGTCCTTTTGATGATGACCATTTATATCCACTGTTTGTGGAATTATCTGTTTCTAATTGAGTAAATACAGCAACGTGAGGTCCTTCGTTAATTACGCTGGGTAATATGTCGGGATTTCCGATTATACTTACCGCTCCTTGTTTGGTTACAGGATATTTAGATACTTCTGCAACTTTGGCTTTAATTCCTCCATATTCTTCTCGTTTAACTGTAGAAGGAGTTATTTGTAAATCCATTCCGGGTTTAATTTTCTTACCTTCGCTGACCGGTAAAAAGCTGACGTTGACTAACTTGTCGTCAGACTGTTGTGCTGATATCGTTACTATTCCGATACCGGATGATAACTCCTGTCCGGGTTTTGCTGGTATTTCTAAAACTGTTCCGTCGTATTGAGAGACTATTTCGCTGGTTCGGAGTAGCTGTAATTCGATTTGAGAAATTTGACGTTCGGTTTCTTTGATTTCTTTAGCTCGATTGGTTGCTAAAATCAAATCTTGTTCCTTTTGATTAGCTTGACGACTCTTTAATTCTTTTAATTTCGCTTGTAAATCGTTGACCTGATTGAGATTTTTTAAATATTCCCCTTGAGCGTTAGTTTCTCTGACATCTAATTTATTCAACTCGGATTTGACGCTATTAATTTGTTCTTGAGTACCGATATAATCTTGTTTCGCTTTCAATACCAAATCTTTCGGTACTGCTCCTTGTTGCAAAAGTTTTTCACGTTCTATCCAACGCTGTTTCATCGTTGGCTGTAGCTGTTGTAACGTCTGTAAACGAGACTGCAAATTTTGGCGATCGCGTTTGATTGCTTCGACTTCTTTTTCCCTTAATTGCGGAGTTATAGACTCTACTGTCTGCAAACTCGATTCTAAAGTTTGACGCTGTTGAGCGATAGCTGCTTGTTCTACAGATAACCTTTGAGCTTGGGCAATTTTTGCAGTTTCATCCTGGATTTGTAATTGAGAAAGTTTATCGTGAGATAATTGCAGTTTTTTACGTAATTCGGTTTGGTCGAGAGTTGCTAAAACCTGACCTTTTTTAACTTTATCTCCTACCTTCACATTTAATTCTGAGATTCGTCCCGGTAATCCAGCTTGAACCGTGACAACCCTACTTGGGTAGACCAGAACACCCTGACCCTTAACAACAATCGGAATCCTTCCGAACCAACTCCAGACACCTCCAGCAAAAACCAGAGAACCAAGAGCTACCAGAGAAATCCAGCGTCTGGGATTTGTAATTTTTACTAATAAATCAAGCTGTTCGGGAGACGCAACCTTTTGTAGAGCTTCTTTACGAAATATTTTATTTTTAACCTGAGTATCTTGATTTGTAACCATCTTTTCGATTTTGGATTTTAGATTTTAACAACGGATGCGTTTTGTTTTAGATTTTGGATTAAATTCATTCTCTTCCCCCCTCTCCTTAATAAGGAGAGGGGCTGGGGGTGAGGTTAATCTGAATGCACATGTTTAAATTCCGATTTTTTTTAACATCCAATCAAACCTAGCTCCAGCTAGAGAAATATCAGATAAAAAATCATTATCAAGCTCGTTAGCAAAAGATTGTTGAAGAGATTCCCCACTGCTATAAGTTAATCTTCCATATCCCAATCTTTGAACAATGTCCCGTTGCTTTTCTGCTAATATATTCACCAAAACACGATAAAAACGAGATGCAAAACCGACATCGTGTAACAATTTTGCAGTTAATCGCCATTTAGGAATAGATAATAAGATAGAATTTCGCAGTGCTTTAATATTCATAGATAAAGGTGTTTCCACCTCAATAAATAAACTTTCACCGACAATATCACCACGAGATAATCGTCCTAATTCCTGTTCAATAACTTGATTTTGATTATTTTCTAAACCTGATTCTAAATTAGTAAAAGCTTTTACCAAAAGATTATCCTCACTTCCACCAGCATTTAAAGCAATAGCACCATCAAGCAAAATATACATTGCTTCCATCGGTCTACCGCTACGAATTAACACTGAATTCTTTGTTACTTGTTCTACTCTTCCGGCTGAAATTAACCAATCAATATCGCTATCATGCATCTGTGCAAATATAGTCAAAGCTTCCCGTAATTGCGGACGAGTTAACACAATAGTACTATGACCCAAACTATGCATCATTTGCTGCAACCGATTTGCCAGCAATATAGCACTAGCACGATATAAATGAGCAGCAAAACTTTGGTCAGACTGCAACTTTTGTATTAGTCTAGCGCTAGGGATAGTTAAAACAGTCGAATTAGTTGTAGCAGTAACCGTAGTAGAAGGTAAATAACTTTCCATAAAAGGAACTTCTCCCACCAACTCACCAGCAGATAACTGTGAAACCTCCCTTCCCGGAACATCACCTTCCAAAGCAGCAAAAGCACGTCCTAAAGGATTTCCATTATCCCGATTCAAAGAAACCGATAGAGAACCTTCTAAAACCACATGTAAAGCATTCAGTGGTTTTCCTTGAGACATCAAAACCGTTCCAGCATCAACATCAGCTTGACATCCAGCTTTCAACATCCATTCGATATCTTTATTGCTAAGTTCTTTTAGCAAAACTTCCGTCATGTCCAAATTTCCTTTTTTACAGCTATCAGTGATTGGTGAGGGAGGGAGGGGGTAGAGGGGGTAGAGGAGGAAGAGGGGGTAGAAATACAATTAATAACTAACTCTTAACCTTTGACCTTTGACCTAAAATATTGTTATCTAAAAAATCTGCCAAATCCTTTAAAAAAGCTGAAAACATCGCTCATGGAATCGACACCTAATATTGCAACCTGGAAAGCTGAAGAAGATGTATGAGAAGATTGGACAATTGAACTGTTTTTAGTTCCCATATCTCCTGATTCTGTAGAATTCATCATAGAGAGATTATCTTGTTGAAACATCGAACCAGAAAAGTAAATATCGATTCCACCAGAAACATCATCAAGTTCCGATTCTGATAATTCAATGGGAGCATTATTTTTTTCAATATTGTCTGACATAATCGTCAATTCTCCTATAAATAATCATTTGATTGTCTCTACAATCAGATATTTCTAGGGATTTACGACTCATGCACAATTGAGAGAGGGGGAGAGGGGGAAGAGGGGGAAGAATTACTAATTTCCAATTAAATTATCCCATGCCCAATGCCCTATCCCCCATGCCCAAAAAAAAAAGAATGCAATATAAGAGTTTTACCTCAATATCGCATTCTTAATTTTAATCTCTAGCTTTAAGGGGAGAGTCTTGAATTAATAAAATTACTCTTCAATACCGTTACCGAATGCTCCAAGTCCTTTAAAAGCTCCGCTCTCAATACCTTGAATTTGCAACATTCCTTGGGTACCAGCACCTTGGGGTCCAGCAAAAGTAGCTTCACCACCAGCTAAAGCGAATTGCTTGAAACTACTACCGCTAAAACCGAAGTTGAAAAAGCCATTATCATTGGTACCACCTGCAACCATATCTAATTCTTGTTCAGAAAGTTCAATAGCAGCAGCATTGTTAATTTCGTTAGACATTGTTATTTCTCCTGTTTAATTTAATATGATTGTTCGTCTGTAGAATTATTGAAATCTGACAACCCGGTGATTAGAATCCGTAATCTACGATTAACAACCGGGTTCTAATATTTCCAGTTCGGAATAGAACTACTCGTAACTTTCGTAAGAAGTGTCTTTTCCGAATCCTCCTATTCCCCCCTTAAAAGAACCGGTAGAAATTCCTTGAGCTTCAAAAATATGCTGACTACCAGTTCCTTCGGGACCAGCGAAAGTTGATTCACCACTTTTAATAGCAAATTTTTTGAAAACACTACCGTTTAAACCGAAACCGAAAGAGTCAAAAGAATCTATGCTTCCACCAGCAACTACATCTAGTTCTTGTTCGGAAAGTTCGATAGCATTTACGTTGTTGAATTCGTTAGACATTGTTATTTCTCCTGTTCAATTGAATATGTGCGTTTATCTGAAAAATTTAACTGTTCCGATTCCGGAATAGAATTAATATTCAGCTTTACCGTCGTAATTATCAATTCCAAAAGTATCGCTTCCGAAACTTCCTAATCCCTTGAATGCTGAGCTATCAACACCCTGAGCTTGTATCATATGTTGAGTACTAGCACCTCCGGGACCAGCCATAGTAGCGCTACCACCAGCTATAGCAAACTGTTTAAAGTCGCTACCGCTAAATCCGAAACCTGGAAAACCACTACCACCAGCTACAACATCTAATTCTTGTTCGGAAAGTTCGATAGCGTTTACGTTATTGATTTCGTTAGACATTTTTATTTCTCCTGTTGGATATAGTTGAAAATTTTACAGTTAACAAACGGTCTTCAGAGAACTTACAGTTTAGTTAAAACCACTTATTGCTACTCCGGTTTCCCTCGCTGCGTTTTCCGTTTCGCTTGATGTATACATACTACGAAATCATTTGAGGTTCCCACATCGTACAAAGGAACGAATTTAGAAATATTTATTATCAATCGAAACTACTAGTACTAAAGTTTGAGATTGGGAATAGGAGATTGGTAATTGGTAATTGATAATTGGTAATTGGGGATTGGTAATTGGTAATTGGGGATTGGTAATTAGTATTTGAAAGCAGTTAGCGACCAAGATGGTCGCACTACGTAAGATAAAAATTATGTATTCATATATAGGAATCCGATTTGAATATTGTTAGCGCAGCGTGTCCGACAGGACATGAAAAATTAGGTATTTGTAGGGTGCGTTATGACGCTAGTCTAACGCACCGAAATCTATATATAATGGTGCGTTGCGCTCCGCGACAACACACCCTACGTATGTTATGTCCTTCGGACACGCTCCGCTAACAAAAATCAAATAGTAATCCTATAGTAGTGGAAGCGTCTCGCTTCCTAGAAAAACTTAACTACCCCCTCTCCCCCCTCTACCCCCTCTTCCCCCTCCCTTTCTTATCATCCGAATTCCCCATCCCCAATTCCCAAATATTGCTTGAGTAAATAACCGTCAGATATATAAGTACATCAGTCAATCAATGGTTGTTAGATTTTAGATAAATGCTTGATTATCGTAGACTTCCTCGTTTAAAACTTGCTTCTCAATTCAGTGTGTTTCTATCTATTATTTTTATTATCGGAATTACCCTGGGTGGATTGTTGCTGTCAAAAGCTTTGGAACAAAAGGCTTATTCTGAAATGAGCTATCGCGGTCAAATGGTGATGCAAATGACTGATGCAGTCAGTAGTTACACTACTCAGGAAGTTGCGCCGTTAATGACTAAATTCACAGATACTCAAGCCAAATTTATCCCCGAAATCATTCCTAGCTTGGCAGCACAAAAAGTAGTTGATAGACTTAAGCATGATTGGAAATACAAGGATTTTATATATAAACCTGCAACTCTTAATCCGACAAATTTAGATAATCAAGCTGATTTATTTGAAGCAAAATTAATTGAGCAGTTTAGTCAAGAACGTAATCTTCAAACGCTTTCTGATTTTCGTTATTTAGGTGATAAAAAATTATTTTACACCGCTAGACCGTTAACTTTAACAGACTCAAGTTGTCTGAAATGTCATAGCACACCAGAATTTGCTCCTAAAAGTCATGTAGAAAAATACGGTACTCGAAACGGTTATGGTTGGAAGTTAAATCAAGTTATCGGTTCTCAGATTATATATATTCCCGCTAGCGAAGTTTTTATCAACGTTCGTAGAGCTATGTTTTTGTTTCTGAGTATATTTATTAGCATTTTTGCATTAGTTATAGTCTCCACGAAATATTTAGTTTCAGGTCGGGTAATTCAACCTTTAAAACCCATGGCTAAAATAGCTCAAATCATTAGTCAGGAAACAAGTGACGTAAATCAAGGTTGTATATTTGAACGTCTGGAATTAAAAAAAATCGCCAAACGTAATGATGAATTTGGACGACTGGGAAGAGTATTTCAAGATAGGGTACGCGAGATCTG
>JBCBHT010000185.1:0-14450 GCA_038525335.1 Cyanobacteria bacterium J06621_15
CTACCCCTGATAATTAACTCGGGTGTTGGGTTACTCTTCGAGAAAGCTCCGCTTACACTCCGTTCAACCCAACCTACAAATATCATTGTGACACCCCTCATAAAAATGGGGGACTTTGAATTATCTTTTTCCCCCAGAATTGGGGGTTAGGGGGCTATTCATACTTTTAATCAGCAACCCCCGCTTTCCCATGCAATTTTTGGCGCTGTTAGCGTAGCGTGTCCGGAGGACAGGACATAGCGCAACTACGAACTACCTTTGTGTAACTCTTAATCCAAAATCCAAAATCCAAAATCCAAAATCCAAAATCAAAAATTCTAACTCTTCTTTTCCCGATACCAGTCATACCAAAGTTTACCGCTATAAATAGCGAACCATAACAATATTAAGGCAATTAAACCCCCTGGTGTGGGAGCGCCGAAAGCGAATAACACTAGCGCTACACATAAAGCATCTTGAATAAACACGAACCACAACGGTAAACCTCGTAACCGGAAGAACCACCCTAGCTGAACTAGCTGGAGTACAAAAGCAAGTAAACCTCCAGTTATACCAATTAACCAAGTAGGGGATTGAGTTGCTGAAACTACAGCTAAACCCATGATTGCACCCATCACGGGAGAAAATAATATTTCGACTATTTGCAATACTCGTTGTCCCATGAGCTTTTTTGAAGCGATAAGCTCAATTACTGACCAAGCGGTTAATAACCCTAGTAAAAATGATGAGGAAATATTAGATAAAACAGGTACCTCAGACCAAAGCTCTTGACCTTGTAAAAGCCCAAAAAACAATACTGGAAGGGCTATTCGTATTCCAACTGATGCAGAAGCTGACAGCACAGCTAATAGTTCTATCATACAGGCACCCAGGTAAATGCATAACGCAAAAAGTAATGTTTAAGACATTCGTTTACGTATTTAGCTTACCCGGAAAAAATGAATCAATTATCACCCAAAGGGTGTGGATATTCAATGATTGGGAATTGAGCATGGGGGATGGGACATGGGATACTTACATATGAGAAAATAGGGTGAATAATTATTTCGGCGTTGCTTTTAACTATACCAATGCCTTATCCCCAATGCCCTATCCCCAAAATATTTAAATTCCTAACCTTTGATAGACTTTATCTAAATGCTGTAGATGATGTTTGGGGTCAAAGCAGGCTTCTATTTCTGAAGATGATAACTTATCGGTGACCCGAGAATCCTTTGCAATTAAATCGTGGAAGTTACCATCTTTGGTATTCCATGCTGTATGAGCGCTTTGTTGAACTATTTGATAAGCTTGTTCGCGGTTCATTCCTTTTTCTACTAGGGTTAATAGCACTCTTTGACTAAATACTACTCCACCGTAGCAGTTCATGTTTTGAGCCATATTTTCGGGATATACCAACAAATTCTTAACTAAATTAACTGCTTCCTTAAGCATAAAATGGGTCAAAATACAAGAATCGGGGAGAATTACTCTTTCAACGGAACTGTGAGAAATATCTCGTTCGTGCCATAGTGCGACATTTTCCAGCGCTGCAACGGCGTTTCCACGGATGATTCTAGCCATTCCAGTTAATCGTTCGGAACGGATAGGATTGCGTTTGTGTGGCATTGCTGAGGAACCTTTTTGTCCTTTTGAGAAAAATTCTTCGACTTCGAGGACATCGGTTCTTTGTAAATTGCGGATTTCGACAGCGAAACGTTCTAGGGAAGCGGTTGTTAAAGCTAGTTGTTGGAGGAAATCAGCGTGACGGTCTCGGGAAATGACTTGAGTGGAAGCGGTATCTGGTTGAAGTCCGAGTTTTTCACAAGCAAGTGCTTCTACACGGGGTTCGATATTTGCGTAGGTTCCCACAGCACCGGAAATTTGTCCGACAGCAATGGTTTTGCGGAGGATATGTAAACGTTCTTGGTTGCGTAAAACTTCAGCTAACCACCCAGCTAATTTGAAACCAAAAGTCATGGGTTCAGCATGGATTCCGTGGGAACGTCCAATCATGACAGTGTAGCGATGTTCCCTAGCTCTTTCGCGGATAGCTGTGATTAGTTCTTCTTGCTTTTGAATAATTAAATCCAAACTAGCGAGCATTTGCAGTGATAAAGCAGTGTCTAATACGTCAGAGCTTGTCATTCCTAAATGAATGTAGCGTCCAGCGTCACCTACATATTCGTTGACGTTGGTTAGGAAAGCAATTACATCATGACGGACTTCTGCTTCAATTTCTAAAACTCGCTTAACATCAAAATTTGCCTTAGATTTTATTTCCCGTACAGCTTCAGCAGGGATATAACCTAAATCAGCTTGTGCTTCACAAACTGCAATTTCTACTTGCAGCCAAGTTTGGAACCTGTAAGCATCAGTCCAGATATTGCCCATCTCGGGCAGAGTATAGCGTTCAATCAACGTTAGTAACCGAATACAACTCTTTATTTTACATTGGCGAGTGGTAGTAGGTAATGGGTAATAGGTAGTTGGTAATTAGTTGTTCTATTTTTTGTTGCTGATTAGTAAATTTTCAATAACGTGAATTCGGATTAAGAAATTCACCTATATCTACCAAAAATCGCTCCCCGTCGAATTAAATCATCTTTTATTAGTTGAGAAATTCCGGGATTATTTCCAAAACAAGTATTTTCGACGTTGGCACCTTTGAGATTAACAGCGTCAAGGACAGAATTTCTGAGATTAGCACTTCTAAGGTCTGCACTAATTAAACAAGCTGTATCAAGGTGAGCGTTACTAAGATTTGCACCTCTAAAGTCAGCACGAATTAAATTTGCACCGCTTAAGCAGCTTTTTGTCAGATTAGCACCTTTGAGATTGGCATCAGTTAAATTTGCACGAACTAGGTTAGCACCATTCAGTTTTGCTCGAATCAAATTTGCACTGGTAAGATTAGCATTACTAAGGTCGGTTTTAATTAAATTAGCACCTTTGATATTAGCTCCATTCAAATCGGTGTCGCTCAGGTCTGCATTACTCAGGTTAGCGTTATGAAGATTTGCACTATTAAGGTCGGCTCCTTGTAGATTAGTATTACTGAAATTTGTCCCTTCTAAATTCGCTCCTTCTAATTTGCAACCTTCCAAATTTGCATCGCTGAAGTTAGCATTCTCAAGGTTCACACCGCTGAGGTCTACGTTAATTAGATAGCTCGAACTCAGGTCAACACCAATCAGCTGTTGTTTATCAACCTGCTGATTAACGATTTGCCAAACTATAAGCCATTTATCATCAAGCTTTGTTGTGGAATCAATGATTGTACCTTTGAGATTGGCATAAAGTAGATTAGCTCCTTCGAGATTAGCTCCTTCGAGATTTGCACCGCTCAGGTCAGAACCGCTTAGGTCAGCATTTCTCAAATTAACCCCTTTCAAATCACTTCCAGTCAGGTCTTTTCCAAAAGCTCCATTTTCTAAAATATCTCGAACCAAACTAGATTCTTGATTCTCTTGATTCTCTTGCTTAGATTCATCGTTGTTCAAGAAGTAAACGTATTCGATGGGAATTCCCAATATTTCCAGTAACATCCCTTCTTTAAACAATTCTTGAAGCTTCTCAAGAGATAAAATAGAACCTTCAATTTTAATGCTTCCTTGTTCTATAACGCTAACCGTTAATTTTGTATCCCCAGAAATTTTGTGCAGATGGGTTTGAATTATTCTCAGTCTTACAGGATTAATTTCATGTACGCTACCACTAAGCACAAAAACCAACTGTTCCTG
The DNA here is from genome assembly GCA_038525335.1 of Cyanobacteria bacterium J06621_15. Taxonomy (GTDB): domain Bacteria; phylum Cyanobacteriota; class Cyanobacteriia; order Cyanobacteriales; family Nostocaceae; genus Rivularia. The sequence goes on from JBCBHT010000185.1 coordinate 3,723, forward strand.
AGCTATTTTACTAACATCGTTATCGTCATGATTAAAAGTATTTACTGAATTATCTTGAATATAGCTACTTTCAATAGGTTCGCAATAATTACCACCATGAGTTTCAAAGTCTTGATTTTTAGGTAATTTGCTATCCATAATACTTTCTACCAAGTGAATATATTCAAGATTGTATTTCAATTTACATCTTAAACACCTAGGTATCCGGCTTTGTTGAAAAAATGATTTGGAAAACAGTTAAAGCGAATATAATTTCAGATTGATGCAGCTACACTTTGGATAAAACGATAGCCAACATCATATTGTTTCTGCTTTCGTAAATATCCATATTCTTCATCCCATCTCCCCGTTTCCAAATCTTCTTGTAAACGCAAAACCCCTTGTTCTATTTCATCAGCGTCAATTTTTGCAAAAGAAGAAATCCCATTCCGAATATCTATATCTAAATACAACTCCGGTCTTGCCCAACCAACAGCAGCAAATGAATCGGATAAATTATGAGGTAATCGAAAGGGAATTACTTTGACGCTATTTCCTGTAATCGAATGAATCTCATCGCTTAATTTGGGAATTGAAACAAAAGTTGATTCAACATCTTTAACAAAAGAAGGGAAATATTTAATTAACCAAAAGCTTGAAATCATTGCTGGGTCGTAAGTAAACAAAATTATCTGACCCTTACCCACAACCCGATGAACTTCCTGCAATGCTTGTCGATAATCTTGAAAATGATGGAAAGCAAGCATAATTATCGCTGCTTCTGCGGCTTTATCAGGTAATGGTAAATTTTCCGCACATCCATCAAGCCATTCGATAGCTGGATGAGATATTGCTTGACTTCTCATTGTCGCTGAAGGTTCTACAGCAATCACTTCATATCCATATTCAGCTAGAAAAAATGCATAAGAACCAGTTCCAGCACCAATATCCACAATTCTAGAAGCTTGAGAAGATTCTAAAAGTTCTAATAATTTTCTCGCTACACGCGGGTCGCTTTTTCTAGTTTTACCGTAATTTTTCCCAATCTTGTCGTAAAGCGCCATTCACCAACCTCAATCCTCGGAATCAAATTTAGCACCCATCCATCAAAACTTGAAAAATCCCAGTTTCTCCAATTTTAAATTCAATCTCTTATCATCTCCGTAAATAAAAATCAGAAATCCCCATCTGATAAATAAAACTTTCTCAAAAATAAAAATCAATTAATTTTCCGTATTCAAATTTCGTTACAATCGCTTTACCTTCATTTACATGAACATTACTATTGACGCTATTCTCAATTAGTTCACGAGATTACAGGAGTTTTAGCCAAAACGTGATATTGTTATTCTCAGGGAAGCAGTATATTCAGTTTTAAAATTTAAGCTAAATAGTCCTTTAATAAACAGCAATTAACTTGACCTTTGTATTACGTTAGCGAAAAAACGTATTACATAGTTCAAATATACTCTACTTAAAACTCGAAGTTTATATTAATAGATATAAAGCCGAGTGTGATTTAAAATACTATTTCTGCATTGCTGTTATATTGCTATTGAGAATAAAACGCTTTCATGAGATAATAACGCGCTATTTCATCGATATCAAAGATGAATTAACCTTCATTTTTCAAGCAATCAACCACTCGAAGCAAAAGAAAAGCAAGATATTTTATCTGTATTGACTGTTGGAAATTGGTAGATAACTGTTGAAGATATATCTAACCGCTTGAATTTAACCAAGTAAGTTAAATAAATTCCCAACAAACTAATTATGATAAATAAATTGCAGCTACCGCACAAACTTCGTCAAAAGGTAGATAAAGAACTTGAGATTGGCGAATCTATTAGATGGATTGAACAACCGATACCTTATTTTTTTACAATATCTTCTCTAATTGCTTTTTTATTCGCTATTCCTTGGACGAGCTTTGCCATATTTTGGATGTTCATGGCATCAAGTTTTAATATTTTATTTGCTCTCTTCGGTATACCTTTTATAGTTATTGGTTTTGGAATGTTGTCTAGCCCAATATGGTTAAGGATATCGGCAAACAATACAGTTTATATAATTACAAACAAACGAGCTTTATCTATTTCTATTCCCGTTATCTCATTTGCTAATATCCTATCTACTGCTATCAGAAATTACCCACCTTCTCAGTTGAAAGATATATATCGCAAAGAGCGAGCAAATGGCACGGGTGACGTAGTTATGGTAGTCAAATTTAGAACTAACTATATTAACAACCATAGACATAGAACAGCTGAGGAAATAGGATTCATGAGAATTCGCAATCCGCAAGAAGTGGAGAAGATGTTGAGACAGTTGGCTGAAGATGATTAAGATTTTGATTTAAAACGATATTCAATTCTCAACCGTTTGGGAAATCTACTGTTCTTTTCAGAATAACTATCACGGTTAATTTCTTGCAATCCCAACTTATTGAAATAATCGACTTCTTCTACAGATAAAGGATAAGGTGGTCCGTTCGGTTCTTCAGGAGTATCGCGAGTCACCGTAACAACTAATAAAGTTCCTTCATCAGCTACAAACTGAGCAATAATTTCCATTACTTGCTCGCGAACTGATAAAGGTAAAGATTGAATTGTTCTCGCTTCAAAAACAAAATCAAAATTTCGCGTCCAATTTTGACTAGAATCTAAATCAAATAAATCGGCGACGACATAATTAACGGTCGAATTAGGAAATCTTTGTTTGCACCAATCTATTGCAGTAGAAGAAATATCAAAAGCAGTTACGTCAAAACCTTTTTCAGCTAAAAGTTCCGCATCATCTCCTAAACCGCATCCGACAACCAAAGCTTTTATTTTTGAATCTTTTCCGAATTGTGGATTTTGATTTAACCAATCTTTTAGATAGGCATTTGCTGTCATATTCGCCCAAGGAACTTGATTTGAATCTCCTTTGGCTTTGATATATATATTGTCGAACCAGTTTTCAGTCATTTTAATTTTGGATTTTAGCTTTTAAATTTTTATCCTTTATTTGCTTATCCCTGGCATTTCAATGAAATTAGGCAATGTTTTCACAGAGTTACACCATTGAATTATTGCAGGATAGTCATCTAAATTAATACCACCTTCGGGTGCTAAAGCAATATAAGGAAAACAAGCAATGTCGGCAATAGTAGGACGATTTAAGGCTAACCATTGATTTTCAGGTTTACTTAAATGCTGTTCGATAAGATTTAAAATTGGCTCTGCTTTTTTCTGCGCTGCATTCACGTCAATCCCAAAACCAAACTTCGTACCTACCCTCGCATCAGCAGGACCGCGAGCAATTTCATTCGCTGCTGTTGATAGCCATTGAGTAACTATCCCCATTTCTGCTGCATCGCTGGGAAACCAATCTTCTCTTCCATATTTTTTAGCTAGATAAACCAAAATCGCTTGGGAATCTCTCAAAATTAAATCATCATCTTCCAATACCGGAATTTCTCCCCAAGGATTCAACTGTAAAAACTCCGGCGATTTATGCTCTCTAGCCATAAAATCCACTGGTACAAGTTCATAATCTATTTCCAGCAAAGATAAAAATAAACGTACTTTATAGCAATTACCGGAAATCTCTAAATCATATAGTTTCATCATTAATCCTTCCTTAATTTTATGGTTGAACAATCTCTGAAGCCACTTTCTGTACCGAACGTTCGATAAAATAATTATGACTGTACCGATTGTTCGGTAGAATGTCAATAGAGTGAAAGAATATTGATGTCTAAAGAAGAAGCGATAGTCAAATTAATTCCAGCATTTAGGAAGTATGGTTATGAAAGTGCTAGTCTAACCTTGCTTTCCAAAGCGAGTGGGTTGGGGAAAGCGAGTCTTTATCATTATTTTCCCGGTGGTAAATCGGAAATGGCTGCTGTCGTGTTTGATTATGTAAGCGATGATTTTAGTCAGTCAGTTTTGAAGACTTTGCAGGGGAGAGAGGAACCTGCTGCGAAGATTCAAGCAGCTTGTGATGGTTTGCGAGAATTTTATGATTCGGGGAGAAATTCTTGTTTTTTAGCGATTATGTCCTTTGGTGAAGCGGATAAATTGTTTCACGATAAGGTGAAAGCAAGATTGGAATTGATAATTGAAGGTTTGGCTAAAGTGTTGGTAGAAGCTGGAATTGAAAAGAAAATTGCGAGAACACGGAGTCAAGATGCTATTGCTCAAATTCAAGGTGCTTTGATTTTGGTGAGAATTTTGGATGATATTGAACCTTTTGAGAGAGTTATAAAAGGTTTGGTGGGAAGGTTGTTGGGGTGATATTTCAGTTATAAATATCAAATAATATTTTCACCGGAACATTACTAGTTGGTGCAGCGAACACAAACACCGCTTCGCTGTAATCTTTTACGTAGAAACGGGCTACTCATTAATTCATTGTCCCATAAAAGCTAAAGCCCGCTTCTACGTCGCTGCGCTAAAAGATTAGTCTTTGTGTTCTTTAATTAAAATAAGGAAATTAGATTACTAAGCTATAAATCAATTCGTGAGAATTAATTCAATATTTAAAAGTTTTTTATAAGAATAAGTACTTAGTTATTTTTTACTTTAACAAAGTCAACAAAATAGTATAAAAATGCATTGATAAATCATTTTTTATATGGAATAAGTGAATACGTGATGACTATATATTAAGTCTTTCTCACTATTACAATTGTTAGTCAAAAAATAATCCCATGCAAATAAGCTTTGGGAATAATTTTTGTATGGCAATTTTATCTAGGAATAATTAACTTTTTGTATAAGGATTGAGAAAATTTTATACAAAAAGCGAATGTATTTACTTTCTAGCTTCTGAAAAAGACCGAAAAATTTATTTACTAGGGAAATACTAAGATGTCAAAAATGACTAAAGATGAATCTATTGAAAGGATTCAAGAGAATTTAGGTAAATTGGTTGATGTTGCTCAAAGTTGTGTTTCGCAAAGCGAATATTGTGAAAGAATTTGTAAAAATTTAAAAGGCAAACGAAGAAGTAAGGCTGAAGAAGACGACTGGTGTGACTGTGGCTGCGTAGAATAAGACATATAAGTAATAAAAAAAGGTAGTTACAAATAAAAAATAATTGGTAACTACCCTTACTTAATATATTTAATATTTATCAATAGTAATATTATTTTATATTCTTATTATGATTTTTTAGAATGTTTAATTCTTGATCCGTATCTTCAATAATATCTTCAATTTCTCTTTGTTTCTTTTCATGTATGTCTTCTAAAGACGTAATTAAATCACGTAAATTTTTGACTTCTGGTAGCTCAAAACTCTCATTTTGCAAGTAGCTATAAAATTCATCTTTAGGTATATGTCGTTTTTGACTAAGATAGTCGATTAGGTTTTCAATCTCACGTATTTCGTGTAATTTTTTCCCACGTCTAGTTGTTTTACTACCATCTGAGAAACTATCTTTTTTTATATTTCTAGGAATTTCAAGATTATCTTTATTCCATTCTTTGCTGAACTTTCCACTTGGCCATTCTTTTGCTTTCATTACTTGTTCTAAAGTTAAGTTTTTAGGTCTAACAAATTCTGCTCTTTTTAAATCCGCGTTTTCAAAATTTGTATCTCGGAAATCAACATCATAAAATCTGGCTCCTCTTAAGTCTGCTCCTTTTAAATCAGCTTTTCTTAAAATTGCTCGATGCAATTTAACTGCTCCTAGTCGAGAGTTGTGTAAATTTGCACCTCTTAAATTAGCTCCTCTCAAGTCAGCTAACCATAAATTTGCACCTTCAAGGTTAGATTCCTCTAAAATTGCGTCTTTTAAATTTGCTTTCTGTAAATTTGCTCTTTGTAAATTTGCTTTCTGTAAATTTGCTTCTTGTAAATTGGAGCGCTCAAGTATTGCATCTTCTAAATTTATACCTTGTAAATCTGCCCCTTCTGCATCTAACCCTTTAAGCGAAACTTTTTCTTCATGAAGTCTTTCAAGCGCACTGTATCTGGCTCCACTTGTTTCTGAACCTCTAGCACCGTCAATTAAACTCCAGTCTTCCCGATGTGACTGTTCTATACGAGTATGTTTATCCAAAATAAATAAAGATGCTGCTACAACAATACTAAATGTCTCAGTCATATTTAAGAGTTCTGACTTAACAATTAAGCAGTAGATACCAGGAAAACTGATATTAATCGGACATTCTTCAGCAATTTGATTTTTTTCTTGTACGTTGTGTTGAATTGGTTTTTTTACTAAATACTCTGTTGTAGCAATTATAAGAAACATAATTGTAGTAGATGCACCAACTATCCAAATACGCTTCCAGCCCTCTCTTGTACTCTTTGGTTGGTCATCCCACTTCTCGAACCAAACCGGTTTTAACCTTCTTAGTGATTTTTCCCAAGGTAGTGAGGTTATTAAACCGAGAGCTAATCGAGTTAACAGTTTTGGCTTGGATGAAATATTCGACATACGTATAAAAATATTAGGTATTTTGTTATACTTTTTACATGTTTGAAATTCTCATCTTTATAATCTATTAGTCAAGTTGTTTAAGCTACAAATTTATAATTAATTTTTCGAGGGTAATCAATCATCTTCAAAAATGGCGATCGCACTTCAAACAACCCCTAAAAATACCAAAATGCTACGTGACGACATAAACTACTTAATAATCAACAATCAAAATAATCTTTATCGTCACACACCCTACAATTGACCCATTACCAATCCCCAATCCCCAATGCCCAATCCCCACACTACAGCCAAAACCCGCTATCATATAGGCGTTAACTAATTACCAACAGACAAGGGAAGGGAGTTGTGACTCGTTTAAATTCAAAGGTGTTTGCTCTGGTTTCGTTCGGCAATATAATGCTGTCAACCCTTTTGGTGTCTGTTGGGGTGGCTGAAGCGAAACCTACTAATAACTATATAATTGCTCAAGGTTCTACCGAACAGCAGATTGAACGTTTGGAACGACAGCAGGAAAATACAAATCAATATATTAATCAAACTACTTTTCTCTTTAATACGCTGCTCGCTACGTTGGTTGTATTAATGATTGGGGTGATTATTTCTATATTTTTGTTAAGACGTGCTGTGTTTCGAGAGGTTACAAATTTAGTAACTGCTCGTTTTAAGGAGTTGGGTGATTTAGAAGCGAAAATTGCTAGTGCTAAGAAGCAGGTACAAAAACTCATTGAAGAAGCAGAGGATTCTGTTGATGAGTTGAATCAAGAAGCTAAGGTTTTAAGTGAAGATATTGGGAGTAAGCAAGAAGGTTTATCGATTTTAGTTTCCGATTTATCTGCGTCGAAACAACAAGCTTTATCGGAAATTGAATCGCAAATTGCTGTTTTTAAACAAGCTTTGAATAAGTTGGATACGGAATTTACTGGAAAGCTGTCGGAAGTTCAAACGAATGCTCAACAGCAAGGTAATTCAATTATTCAAAATTTAGAACGGTTGAGTAGTGAGTTCGTTCCCCAAATGCAGGGTTTGCAATCGGATGTTTTGCAGCAAAAGGATAATGTGATTGAAATTTTGAAGCAGTCACAGGTTGATTTTGTTGGTGAATTAAAGGAACTTCAATCAGCAGCTGAACAACAACGGGATTTGATTTTGGTTTCTCTACAAAGTCTTTCTGCTGAATTTAAACCCAAGTTAAATGTTCTGGAAGCTGATTTACAACAGCATAAGGATTTAACGGTTCAAAATATCAAGCAGTCGCAAACCGATTTTACAACCGAGTTACAGCAGCTGCAATCGGCTACCCAAGCTCAGCAACAGCAAATTTTACAGAATTTACAGCAACAGGAAGCTAATTTTGCTCCTCAACTTTCAGCGATTCTTACTCACGTTCAAAGTCAAAAAGATGCGATTATCGAAAATTTAAAGCTTTCGGAAAATCAGTTTGCTTCTCATGTTTCTCAACTACATACCGATTTACAAAGTCAAAAAGACGGTACTTTACAAAGATTTGCGGGAACCGAATCGGAGTTTAGCAATCAATTATCTCAGCTTCAACAAGATGCTCAAAAACAACGAGATGGTATCTTAGAGCAATTACAAAAATTAGAATCCGATTTTGCTCCTCAGTTGGAAGATATTGAAGCCGATGCTAGAGAAAAAGCTGGTAAATATAAGGATGAAACGCTGCAAAATCTCGAACAACTACGGGATGAAATCAATGCTGAGTTGAAACAAGCTCAAAATTTGATTCAAGAACAGGTTAATCTCACCGAAAATAATATTGTTAATCTCGAAACTTCCGTTACTGCTAAATTAAATGAATCCCAATCCGGTATTCAAGAGCAAAGACAGCAAACTCTACAAAGTTTAACTCAATTAGAAACTGACTTGACCGCGAAATTCGCTGTTCTTCAATCTGAGGTACAGAATCGTCAGGATTCGGCTAAGGAGTTGCTGCAAAATCTCGAACAAGATATTAATTCCAAAATTTCCGAATCTACTCCCCGAATCGAATCTCAGCAGAGTCAAACTTTAGAATCCTTGAAAAAGTTAGAAAATTCCGCTCAAGAACAACTTGCTGCTTTACAGTCGGAAATCACCGCTCGTAAGGATTCTAGTTTGGATAAATTGGATAAATTGGAATCTACTTTGAGCGAACAATTAAAGTTAGTTCAAACAGATGCAGAAGCCGAGAAACAGCAAATTTTACAAAAGCTCTCCGAAATTACACCCAGCGAAATCGCTTCCGATGCTGTTGGTGAAATTTTGCAGAAGCTAAATAAGGTAGTAGAACCAATTGAAAAATTAAAATCGAATCATCCACAGCTATTTGTTAACGTCGATGAATTTGTTACTCAAGGTGATGAATTCTTTAATGCTGGAAACTACGAAGCTGCTATCGATGCTTATAATAAAGCCTTACAAGTACAGCCAGAAAACGAAAAAGTTTGGTATCAGTTGGGTTTAACTTTGTGGGAATCAAAGCAATACGAAGATGCAATTCAGTGCTTTGATAAAGTATTAGAAATTAACCCCAATCATGGAGATAGCTGGTATCATCGCGGTTTAGCATTGATGGAAATGAAGCGTTATGAAGGTGCAATTTCCGCTTTTGGTAAAGTCGTGAAAAAACAACCTGATAACGAAAAAGTTTGGTTTGTTTTAGGAATGTGCTTGGGAAGAATTAAACGTTACGAAGATGCAATTGCTGGTTTTGATAGAGCATTGAAAATCAAACCCGGTTACTATCAAGCTTGGGTTGATAAAGGAGTAATTCTAGGTAAATTACAGCGTCACGAAGATGCATTTCAAGCCTTTGATAAAGCAGTAGAAGTAGAAGCAACTAACGCTACAGCTTGGATGAATCGTGGTATGGCTTTAGAAATGCTAGAACGCTACGAAGACGCTGTAACTTCCTTTGATAAAGCAATTGAATTTAATCCTACACCCAAAGCTTGGGATAAACGCGGTTACGTTTTGATTGAATTGGAAAAAGATGAAGAAGCATTAAGAAGCTTTGAGAAAGCATTGGAATTAGACCCAAATTATGCTAGTGCTTTTTACAATCGAGCAATTAGTTATAGCTATCAAGGTAAAGTTGATGAAGCAATAGAAGACTTGAAAAAAGCAATTGAATTGAATGAGAAATATAAGGAAGATGCTGTTAATGACCCCGATTTTGAAGGGGTTGCAGAGGATGAGAAGTTTAAGGAATTGGTGAATTGAGAATTGGTAATTGGTAATTGGTAATTGGTAATTGTAGGGTGTGCCACGGCTTTAATGATTTGGTAAGAAAGAGTTAATGTGTTAATGCCGTGACGCACCATTTTATAATCTAAAATTTAAATACAAAATCCTTTAAGCTATAGCTAGTAGGTTGGGTTAGGTGCTTTTATAAATAAGATTTTAAGCCAAGGAATAAGAAATAGCACCGTAACCCAACATCAATATTTGAAACAACCATAGATAATGTTGGGTTACGACACTATTAAAAGTTATCGTTTTTAATCAAATTAGTTTGCGTGTCTAACCCAACCTACGAACTTTTTACAATCGAGCAATTAGTTACAGCTACCAAGCTAAGGTTGATGAAGCAATAGAAGACTTGAAAAAAGCAATTGAATTGAATGAGAAATATAAGGAAGATGCTGTTAATGACCCCGATTTTGAAGGGATTGCAGAAGAAGATAAATTTAAGGAATTGGTGAATTGAGAATTGGTAATTGGTAATTGGTAATTGTAGGGTGTGCCACGGCTTTAGTAATTTGGTAAAAACGAGTTAATTTGTTAATGCCGTGACGCACCATTTTATAATTTAGAAAAGATAAAAAATTGTAGATAATATTGGTTTATGACACGTTTAAAAGTTATCTTTTTCAATCAAATTGATTTTGGTGTGTAATCCAACCTACTAACTTATTAACCTTGAGAAGAAATATATATTACTACAAATATAATGACAACAGATACTTCTTTAGAAAAAAGACTTGCAGCAATAGAAGCAGCTATAGCTAAATTGCAGAATCAAGTTGCTACTCCTCAATCATCTAATTGGCTGCAAGAAATTATAGGTTCTTTCAAAGATGAACCCGCTTTTGAAGAAATACTTGCTTATGGTAGAGCAATTCGTCAAGGAGATGAATCTATCCTCGAAACGGAAGATGATTCATGAAATATCTTTTAGATACTGACCATTTAAGCATTTTCAAACATTTGATGATAGACCATATTTAAATCGAAAAACGAGAGCATGGGCAAGAATTAAGTCAGACGAGCAATGGAAACACGAGGTAAACAAATTTTTGCAATCGATTG
>JBCBHT010000186.1:0-14438 GCA_038525335.1 Cyanobacteria bacterium J06621_15
ATCCACAGAACTGCTCCCACGCCGAAGCGCTTTCGCGTCTTTGTAATGTGGTTGTCATGGTTCAGATAATTGCGTTTGTCTTATATATATATCAGTAAGCTTTTTTGCTTACCTATATTTATACATTAACGTGTATTTTACGTTTTGTAAAGTTTTTGAAATAAAGTTTGTTTTATAAGACTTATAGAACCCATTTGGGATCTATTGACCAACATACAAGTCCAATACCCATCTGGGTTTCATGATTCTGGCAGTCATTTCTCATGATTTTTCGGTTTCCTCAACCCTTATAGTTCTTAGGCTGGTTAAAACGGCTTTAGGAAAGCCGTTGCATTTCAAGAAAAGATACCAAATGGGTTCTATATGTTAAGCCTATCAATGAATATTATTTGGGCATTACATTATAAGGACTGTAGTTATCTTCTATCAGGATGCTAATAAACTTCATTTACTCGCTATCGTTGCGTGTTTTAGAACGGGTATGTTTACGTTTTGGGCAATGTCCAAGACGTAAAGCATTAAGCGGGTAATGGCAAAATATAATTATGGAGTGTGTCAAATAAAGGGTGCGCTCCATGTGGCTCAGATACGGCGTTAACCAAGATAATAATCTTGTAGCAATTGAAGATTCCCCCAGGGGTAAAACCGAGTTGAGGTGCCCATACTGTGGGGGAAAGCTTACAGCCAAGAAGGGACGGGTGAAGGAGCATCATTTTGCTCATGACGGAGAAACTTGTCGAGAAGTTGCTAGTAAAAGTCGGGAAGCGCCCAATTTACCACTGTATGACAGCTTCAATATATCGCTTACTGGTAAAGAGTTAGAACATTTAAAACAACTTTGGAATAAGTACGGTTGTATTGATAAAGGGATTTACGAGAGCGAGATTAAATCAGTTTTTATAAAAAAAGACTTGCTCAAATATAACGATTACCGTCTCAGAGGACCTTACGAGTTTACAAAGCTGGGTAAAATTCCGGTGGGTGCTTTATCGTTGATGCTGTTTAACCAAGTGCAAGAACCTTTTATTGAAGAGAAATTGCAGGAATTAGATAAAAGAGCGCGGGTTGCCTTCTTAAATGAGGATTCTAATTTTAATGAATTTCTCAGCGATTTACAGATATTTCGAGCCGAGTTAAAGAAAATTTTATCTAATACTCTTTACTACCTTCAAATTGATGCACTTGAAGAAACATTTTACAAAATTGGGATTACAACTCGCGATGTTACCGAACGAGTAGCGGAAATTAAACAAGATTTGCTCAAACACTTTGAATCTTGCTCTATTAAAATATTGCTTCAAAGACCGCATCGAGGAAATGTTGAGAAATATTTCAAATACAGATACGCTCCACACAATTACCCCATTAGCAGTTTTACCGAATACTATAAATTTGAAGACCCGCAAGAAGCTAAAAAAGCGCTGACTGATTTGCGGAGAATGAAGAAGAAGGTACTGTCAGAGGATGAATCCGAGATTTTGGCAGGTAAACCAAGTGTAGTTGAGGAGCTTCTTTCCGAACAGTTGAGGGAAGAACGTCGTTCAATAGCAATTAGTACGGGAATGAAACGCGCTGCATATTGGGGTACTCATATCGGTCGTCCCGTTGGTTCGGAAACTGAGGAGGAATTTTTAGCTAAACCATCATCACAGAATATAGTAGCAGCATTAAATGAAGGATTATCGTTGAGGAAAGCGGCTGAAAAAGCGGGTGCTTCAGTTAATACGGTGCGGAAGGTAAAGGCTTTGTTATCTAATTTTTCAAGCCACAAATAATCTGATGGGGGAGAAGGTTTCACGTTTTAATTACCCGAGAAAATAGCTTTAAGAATACGAAGATACTGGAATCAACATATATTTTTTTAGCTTGCGATAATCTTGTAACCTATAACAATTACCGCACATAACCACTTCTGAAAAATAATATTCATCTTCACAACAATATTTTCCACAAACACAGCATCTTCTTTTTTTAGCAGCATTGCTGTTACTGTAATCAGCCATCACATCTTCCTTCTGTTGTCCTTTCTACAGTAATTTTTACCTTAATATTGCACCACCAAATGTTTCTCAGTTTTCTCATTTAACTCTTATCAACCCTTCAGTTATCATTCACTACCACCTCAGTTTCATCCCTCATAGTAATAAGTAACGAAGAGAAAACAACAAACCCCAACAAGAGGTAACAAAAATGAAACTCAACAAATTAGCTGGATTCGGAATTGCATCAATCTTATTATTCGGTAGCGTCGGACAATTAGCACTCAACGCACAACCAGCCCAAGCACAAAGAGCGGGACAAAGTGTAAGAGTTGCAGCAAAATCCCAGTCACTGATTGCATCTGGTAGATTCGTTACCACCGAACAAGACCATCCCACCAACGGTACGGCTAAGATTGTTGAGAAAAATGGTAAACGTTATTTGGAATTCAGTAAAGGATTTACCACAGCACGCGGGCCAAAAGTAAGAGTAGTTCTTCACCGCAATTCAACCGTACCAGTTAACTTGAATGAAAGAAATTATGTAACTCTGGCTAATTTACAAAGCTTTGATGGCGCTCAACGTTACGAAATTCCCGCCAACTTTGATTTAGATGACTTCAAATCTGTAGCAATCTGGTGTGAAGAATTTAACGTTACCTTTGGTTTTGCTAGATTGCAAGGTGCTTAATGATTGACGGTTGTCAGTTAATATCTATTCGTGCCTGACAACTGCCCGTTTCACCAATTTAAAACTCACTTTTATATTTAAGATTTATTTGTTTTTTATTAATCGCTTAACCATACACACCATTCCATCAGCAGTTTTCTGGATTCACCCGATACTGCTGATTTTTTCTTATTTAAGTAATGTAGTAATTAAGTGTGTAAATTACACTACTGCGTATAAGCAATCCACCAGGAAGGTACTGCCCCTCCTATGTCTGTGTTATCAGCACAGCGCCTCACTTTTCGGCTTCTGGTGGTGGCGGAAAGTGGAGGAATCGAACCCCTAGGTGTTACCCTACCCCGGTTTTCAAGACCGGTTGCCGTCCATTCAGCGGCACCTTCCATAAACGGGTGTCAGAGGAGGCTTGAACTCCCTAATTACTTGTTCCACAGACAAGCGTCTCGACCACTTTGACTTCTGACACCACAGTGGAGTCAAGGGGACTTGAACCCCTAACCTTCCGCGTGCAAGGCGGATGCTCTAGCCAATTGAGCTATGACCCCATATAGCAGGAGTGGTAGGACTTGAACCCACATGAAACCGTTTAGAAGACGGTTGCCTCATCCATTAGGCTACACTCCCATAATTTGGTAGTCCCGACAGGAATCGAACCTGCGACATCCTGCTTGTAAGGAAGGCACTCTACCAACTGAGTTACGGGACTATAAAAGCGATTGACGAGATTTGAACTCGTACCGAGAGGTTGGAAGCCTCATATGCTACCGTTACACCACAATCGCATTGAAGCTGGTGACAGGAGTTGAACCTGCAACCTACTGATTACAAATCAGTTGCTCTGCCGTTGAGCTACACCAGCGTTTGGTTGCGGAGACTGTTAGTCACCGTAATACCCCTGACAGGACTCGAACCTGTAGAAAACCCGTTTTAAGCGGGTCATGTCTTCCAATTGCATCACAGGGGCTTGATTTGATGGGCGCTACAGGGGTCGAACCTGTGTTAACCTGATTAAGAGTCAGGAGCATAACCGTTCTGCCAAACGCCCACAAGTCCGAGTGGCAGGATTTGAACCTGCGACCCTCTGTTCCCAAAACAGATGCGCTACCAAACTGCGCTACACCCGGATAATACTGCTGGTGGGAGTTGAACCCACAACGTCTGGTTTCTAAGACCAGCGCCTCTTCCAGTTGGGCTACAGCAGCATACTAATACTCCCGGTGGGAGTTGAACCCACACATAAACTGTTTTTGAGACAGTCGCCTCTTCCAATTGGGCTACAGGAGTATAGGCTGGGAAGGAGGGAATCGTTAGCGAAGCGTCTCCGAAGGAGATACCCCCAAAACTTCGCATTCAAAGTGCGACGGCTTTGCCTATTTGCCTACTTCCCTACTTCCCAATAACTGCCCCAGTAGGAATCGAACCTACAACCTCGCGGTTAACAGCCGCTTGCTCTGCCAGTTGAGCTATAGGGCAATGAATGAACAGTCCCCCAGGTCAGAATCGAACTGACTGCCTCCTGTGCTTCAAACAGGCGCTACTACCAATTGAGCTACCGGGGGATAAAAGAGGAAAGATGGATATTGTCAAACGAGATGGTTCAATTCAGCATCGAGGAGCCAGTCATTCCACCACCTTCCCATGTAACGAGAACGGTAGGGATTGAACCTACAGTCTTCAGTTTCGTAGACTGACGTGTTATCCGATTACACCACGTTCTCAGGCGGAGAGAGAGGGAGTTGAACCCACAGTGGACTTACTCCACGACTGTTTAGCAAACAGCTTGCTCTGCCAATAGCGACCTCTCCACAATGGGCTGGGTAGGATTTGAACCTACGGGGCACAGAGGCATCCGTTTTACAGACGGCTTCCTTCAACCAGACTTGGATACCAACCCATAAATAGTGCCGACGGGGCTTGAACCCGCAATCTCCTGCTTGAAAGACAGGCGGCTTAACCAATTTGCCTACGGCACCACAACGCAGAGACTAGGACTCGAACCCAGAACAACAGTTTTGGAGACTGTGATGTTGCCATTACACCATCTCTGCATTAGTGGCAGTGGCGGGATTTGAACCCGCATATCCTCGGTTATGAGCCGAGTACCTTAACCATTAGGTGACACTGCGATGATTGAAGTCCAGGGTGAGATTTGAACTCACACAGTCGGTTTTGCAGACCGACACCCTACCATTAGGCGACCTGGACGCAATTAGAAGCCTTGAAGAAATAGAGCGACTTTACTAGTCGTTCATAAGGCTACACGGGAATGATGGGATTTGAACCCACGGTCTTTCGCTCGACAGGCGACTGCTTTAAGCCGGACTAAGCTACATTCCCTTAAGGTGGCAATTATGCAATTGTCATGGTTCAGATGAGTTAATATCAGCTTTTTGTAGTAGCTGTGTTGCTCTGTATTACTATACTACACAATATACTACAAAGTATCAACACTGTACTACAAGTTTTGTGGAATAAATATTGGGCAACTGTTACTAGGTTGTTCTTGAAAGCTTTGTATTAGAACTGTTTGAACGCCTAAGCACAAAGGAAAATACTCTAAAACTACGCCGAGAGCAGGTAGAAAAGTTGTAATGTTTCTTCTGTTAAGTGCTGAAACCGTATATCTTTGAGAAAATTGCTGTTCTTTGTTTAATGCTGGTTGCGGCTTGTCGCGTTGTCATTCCCAGGTTGGAAATCTAGCCCGAACAAATTTAATTATGTAATCAGTTTGTAACATCAATACCAATATTAACCATAGACGCGATTACCACTTATAGGCATTGCAAGCAATAATTAAGATATGCATATTATTCAGGCACTTATTTAATATGACTAACCTGTCTCAGCCACCTAGAAGTCGAATATTGCCGCATTCCAAAATAAAACCAGAAGAAATCAGTCGTCGCAAGCATCAACGCTCGGAAATTGGCAACCGTTGCCGAGCAATTTTTGAACGCATTCGTCCCCAACTAATCGAAAATCATTACAATTGGCTTATTGCTGTTGATGCTGACAGCGAAAACTACCTTCTTGACCAGACATTAGAAGGTTTGCTAAAGCAAGTTCGCAGCCATTATCCCCGAACAGATGCTTCCATCACTATTTTTCGGCTTACCCCTAATGGAGCCTGTGGCAAGATATGATTGCAGGGCGATTTGGTGACAATGGGGAGTTATTTTTCTCTGTTGAAATGGTAGCAGCTAACGGCGAGCAATTTGAGGTAGAAGCAATACTTGATACAGGATTTACAACAGGGTGGCTAGCAATTAATTATCAAGACTTGGAAGCTCTTGATTGGTCAATTATCATACCCAAGATTGAGATGCAAACTGCTCAAGGGGTAGATTATTTTGACTTGTATGAAGGGAAAGTAATTGTTGATGATAAGGAGTTCACGATTCCAGTTCATGTAGGTGAGGAGATTCCTGACACTTTGATGGGTTCGCTGTGGTTGGATATCATGCAACTGGTCGTGAATAAACCGAAAGGGATTTTGACATTAGAAGTGGTGGAAGTAGATTAATTTGAGGAGTGGTTAATTGTATTAAATATTGTCACAACTGGCGGAATTGTTATGGTAGTTTTTGAAAATAAATGAAAGTAGCTGACTTACCTACATCGGTCATTGAAGAGCTTTGTCAAAGGGAATACTGGCGAATAGACATTGACCTTGGATTAGATGCTAAACACGAATTTTTTATGCGTTGGGAGTATCTGCTACCTAATTCGCGTACTGCGAATTATGAGGAAGAAGAAGTGGCTGAATTTATGAACTTTGACGGATATGATTTACTCTTACCTCTTGGAAGAGCGCACCACCCCCATATGTATTTACTGCGTTTAAATCCAAGCGCCGATAAAAATTCACTAACGTTATTCTTATTCGATACCTATCTCAGTAATTGGTTTACAGATGTGCAGGATGCCCGTTATGGATTTTTAGCCGTTGCCGAACGCTACCAAAATTATGGATGTGAATTTTATGTTGCGTCTTATTATCATTTCTCCTACCTGGTTGGACGTGAGTATGAAATGGCACGAGAAATCATGCAGCAACGCTTAAATAGCTAAGTATCAAATCAAATTATTAAGCCAAATCAAAAATCTGCTGTGCGGATAAGTTGAACTGAGGGAAAGTGGGGGAAACAACGGTCATATCTCCCGTAAATGGAGTCATCTGATATTCTCCGTCAACCAAGTTACAAACAAAAATGGTGGGTTGTTTGGGGTTGCCAATAAACTTTCTCGCCCCCAACGCTGCGTAATCAAGAATCCAATATTCCTCAATACCCATTTCTTCATAATCCCGAAGCTTATTGTAGTAATCGTCACGCCAATTAGTTGAAACAACCTCAACGATTAATTTTACCGAATTAGGATTTTGAATAATCGATTCGCTTTCCCAGCGGGGTTCCGCTCCAAGAACTTTTTTATTTAAAACGATAATATCTGGCTCATAACCCGATTTTTCGTATTTGGGTTTGACAATAGATTCTCTAGGAATAGTCCAGATGCCACCAAAACCCATCTGCCTAATAATTATCAATAATTGCTCGATAAGGGAACCAGTTAGATTTGAATGTTTCCCCTTTGGCTTGGGCATTTCAATAATCACTCCATCATGCAGTTCGTACCGGACTTCGGAATTTTCGGGATACCAGCTTATAAATTCATCAAAGCTGTATAGTTTGGGTTCAGCTTGGGCTTGACTCATAATTCCGGTGTTGGATTATTGTGAGCGTTTTATATAAGCTATCAAATCAAATCATCAAGCATCCTGGTTAATTCGCTTAAAACCAGGAAAATCAATAAATTCCGAACTTCACCACAACGACAACTGACCCGGAGAAACATTCGATTTTCCACCCCGGTGATACTCAAGGTGGCAACCACTTTATAACAACAACAATTGTTAGTTCAACAACATAGAAAAACAACAACAACAGTACTTATTCTTATGCTAGAGTAAATATCCTTTTAATTCCACGAAGTAAAAGTGATAAGCATAGAAAGAGCCATAGACCCCCTTTCAGGAGAAAGATTTTGTTGCGTATTTGACACAGAGACTTGCTTACCAGTAGAGCCAATTCAACGATACTTGAATTACTGCCGTAAAAGAGGATTAGCAGCTAATACAATTAATACCTATGCTTGTCGTTTGGTAGATTTTTGGCATTGGCTAGAATACTTTTCTTTGAACTGGCATTCGGTAGGACTAGATGAACTAGCAGACTTCGTAAAATGGTATCTCCTTGGTGGTGAAGTAGAAGTTATCTCAGCATCTGTAAGAGAAATTGTATCTAAACGTAGCCCACGTACTGTAAATTTAGCAGTCACAGCGATTCAAGAGATGTACTCTTACCACATTGATTCAGGTAGAGTTAGTGAAAAAAGATTTACCAAGTTAGTTCGACCCAGGGGTAGGCGTAGTGGATTTTTACAAGGTATTGTTAAAAGTACCCCTCAACGACGTAAAAGAATCAAAATCAAAGAACCAAAAATTTTTCCTGGTTGTCTCACGGATGAACAAGTAGGGAGACTCGCAGATGCTTGTTACACAATTCGTGACAGACTTATAGTAATGCTACTTAGGGAAACAGGAATTAGACGAGGTGAATTGCTAGGTTTACATTTAGATGATGTTCGAGATATGGATAGTAGAGGAATCCTCCGAATTGTCCGCAGAGAAGATAATCCCAATAACGCAAAAGCTAAAGGGGCAGAAAGAGAAATTCCTGTTCTACACAACCGCGAAGCAATACAAGAAACATTTCACGCTTACTTACTAGAAGAATATCCACCTCTATCAGAACGAATAGGACATGGAATGCTGTTCGTTAACTTAGATGGAAAATATGCCGGTAAACCAATGACCAGTGCGCGGTTGAACAATCTGTTTTATCAACTTAAAGATAGAACGGGAATCGAAGCCTATCCTCATTTATTTAGACATACTTTCGCTACTCGTATGCTGCAAGCTGGTTATCTCAACCAATACGTACAGCAGATGTTAGGACACAAGTCGATTATGACTACTATTGATATTTACTCCCATGTCCTGGACGAGATGAATTTAGATGCAATTCTTTCAAATATTGAAGAAAAATAGAATGTTGACTCTAAAAACGTTACAAGAAAGAGTAGCTAACTCAGATTATGGTCGTGAATGGATAAATGACCCTTTAATGAATCAAGATATTTGGGAATTAACTGAATTGGGTTATAGCTCTATTGAGTGTAGGATTAATGCACGTTACAAACTCCATCTGGATGATTTTTCTTTACCTTGGTTAAAATATTTATCCAAACTAACAATTAGAGCCACAGCTCGGGCGAGATTTTCAATAGGAAGAATCACACATCGTGTGTGTGATTTAAAGTGTTTAGATAAATTTTTAAAGGAGAATTGTTGTACCTCTCCACAGTTAATTTCAGAATCTTTATTACATCAATTTATTGCCTCTAGTAGCAGTGTAAGTCGTCAAAATACAATTACTTATGCAACTAATCTATGGAAAGAAGAACAGTGGCTTGATATTCCTTTTACCCCTCGCAGATTGAAAAAAAACACACCTAAAATTGAAGTTATCCCCGAAGAAGTTTTGTATCAAGTATATGAAAAATTTGACTTATTACCAGCACAGGAAGAAAGATTATTCAGACTGCAATTAGTCTTAGGTTGCCGTATTGGAGAAATTATAACAATGCCACGTCAATGTCTAAAAAACGAAGGCTCGCAGTGGTTTTTGTTACGTTGGATAGAAAAGCGTAAACACTGGAGATTTTATCAAATACACCCCTTAGTTGCTGAACTAATTCAAGAACAGCAAAGATTTCTCAACACAACATTTGGTTCGGACTCGGATTTTGATAAACTCTTCTGTACGGCATATTTATCAAAGAAAAAGAATACGAATCTGGCTCATAAATTCCAAATACCACCAATATATCGACCCAAAGTTATTAGCAGACAAAAAATTCTTCAATGGTTAAATGATTTTAGTAATTTGATTGATTTAAAAGATAAGTATGGTAATAAATTTAAACTTACCAGTCATATGTTTCGTCGTACCAAAGCTAGCATAATGGCTTATTGCGAAGCAGAAGATGAATACATTGCTGCGGTTTTAGGTCATAGTTCTTTAGATATGCTTCCGCACTATCGGAAGCGTTCTATAGAAAGATTAGAGAAAGAAAGTTCACGATTAGGCTACGTTGATATGTATGGTCGAATTACTAGCTTTAAACCCAGAAAACGCCGATATGAAAGATTAGCCGAACTACTAAAAGTTAGTACTCCACTTGGAGAATGTCATCGACCTACAATGCTAGGTGACTGTCAGTATCGTTATGCTTGTTTGAGTTGTGACCATCATCGAGTAACCCCAGAAGATAAACCAAAATTAGAAGCTGATATTCAACGTTTACAAGAAGATTTAGTACAGGCTCAAGCTATAAAAGCTGATAGAAGAGTAACTGAAATCGAAAGAATATTGAAATTACTTCAAAATCGAATGAAAGGGCTAGAAGAACTCATTGAAAGAACTGAAATTCCCAAAAATAAAATTTCTAACAATACCGCAACAAGTAAGTAGTCTTTAACAGTTGTCAGTTGTCAGTTATCAGTTGTATCACCTGGATTTAACAGTTATCAGTTACCAGTTATCAATTGTATTACCTGGGTCTAAATTCCCCACCATACTATAGATAGCTGTTCACTGTTTAAGTAGTGTTGTACATTGCAATACGCTTATTAAAGTTAATAAATAGCATATGCACCTTTCTCGTAAAACGATAAAATCAATGCAGAAACATCCACCAATCTCTTTTCATCAAACCCTTACAGATACATTAGAAATTAATTGGAAGCAAGAATATAATGGAGAATTTATATGTCCTCAATGTCATAAAGGAAGATTAACCAAATATTTTTACACTAAAACTGTTACTTGTAAGCTTAGGTTAAGTTGCGATTATTGTGATAAAAGTACATCTTTAACTTGTTCCTTATTAAAGAATTCCTCAGTTTCGTTTCATTCAACTCTTAAGGGGAAATTAAGAGTTAATTGGAGTCGAGAGTATAATAATGAATTTGTTTGTCCAAAATGCAATAAAGCTAGGATAAAACATTTTTTATCCCATAAAAAATCTGATTGTAAGCTTAGATTAAGATGCCATTTATGCGACCAAACTACATCTCTAAGTTGTTTATTATCAAAATATCCATCGATTTCATTCCACCCTACTCTTAAAGAAAGATTACAAGTTAACTGGAAGAAAGAATACAATGGAGAATTTATTTGTCCTAAATGTAATCAAGGAACTTTAGATAAGTTTGCTCGTGATAAAGATAAATTATGCAAGCTTACTCTTAAATGTAATAAATGTCATCAAACTACAAATTTGACTTGCAACAAAAATCAATCGCGTCCACCGATTTCATTTCATCCTACTCTTAAAGAAGTATTACAAGTTGATTGGAATCAAGAATATAAAAATGAATTTATTTGTCCAGCTTGCAATCAAGGTCATTTAACTAAGTTCCAATATGCTAAGGGTGCTGCTTGTAAACTTAAATTAAGTTGTAATGTTTGTGATAAGATTACATATCTTACCTGTCAAAATAAAAAACATCCAGCGGTTTCGACTCATCAAACTTCAAAGGGCAAACTACATGTAGATTGGAAAGAAGAATATAATGGTGAATTCGTTTGTTTTAAATGTAATAATGGAAGAATAGGCAGATTCTCTTATCAAGAAGGTCTTCATAATATAAAATGTGGTTGTACATCTTGTGGTCAGTACACTACCCTTAGTTGTCAAATTTCACCACATATTCATAGCTATCGTCGCGATTTATGTTGTCCAAATCCTCTTTGTACCAGCATTGGACCTAACGGACAAAAAGGGTGGATTTATGAGACATTCAATAAAAACCGTTCTGAGAAAACTGCTAGTAATTGTAAATGCTATTTCTGTAAAATAAATTTTAATCCTACATCTATTTGTAATAGTAGTTGGAATGGCAATCAAAACAAAGATAAATTATTACCTTTCTGCTTTTCAGAAGACATTTGGGATTTCCGACATTTTATTGAGAAGCCACAGGTAAAAACACTAAACTTTAGTTCCATTAAACTTCAATGGTATCGAGAACAAGTTAAGCAATACTTACATTTTTTACTTAAATCGGGGAATTATACTTCTGTCACAGTACCCGTGAATTCTTTAGTGGCTCTGCGCCAATTTGGTCAATTATTATATCAATATCAAATACAAGACCCTTCAGAAATTAACCGTCAACTAGTACTGATTTTTTTAGATAGAGAAAAAGGTAACTCTAATAGAACGATTCGGGAAAAATTATATATTCTTAAAAACTTCTTTGAATGGTTAGGATTTGATGCAGTAACATTCGTCTTTGTTCGTGATATTCCCAAAGTTAGTTACGATAATCCGGATTGGTTAGATGAAGTAACTCGTAATGCTATCAAACAACATTTGTTGAGAATTCCACTTCCTATTGCCAATCAATATTTAATACAAGAATACACTGCCGCACGTCCAGGGGATATTTGTCAGATGAGTTTTGATTGTTTAATAGAAATGAACGGTAAATGGTATGTCAATTTTTATCAGCATAAAACAAAACGATGGCACAAGATACTTGCTAATCGTGAAATCCGTAAAGTAATTGAGCAACAGCAGCAATGGATACAACATACGGTTGGGTCTTCTTATCCCTATTTGTTTTGTCATTTTAGGAGTATTAGACAAGAATCTTATCCAGATTTTAATAACATCAAACCCCTACCCAAACCACCAAGGATAAAGAGTGGTGAAAACCCAATGGTTCGCATAATTCGTATGTTAATAGAACGAGAAAATATCCGCGATGCTAACGCACAAAAACCTCATTTTACGGGAAGAATTACCCGCCATAGCCGACTACAATTCATTCGCACTAAATATGGAATGGAAGCTGCTCAACTATATGCCGACCATAAAAGTAGTACTACTACATTCCAACACTATGCACCACCAACTAGAGAACAAATAGCATCCGTTGATTTACCATTTCAGAAACTTCTTATGAATCCGTCTAACAAGTTTCTACCTTGGCAATCTTTACCAGAAAGTTTATTATCAAATCCTACAGCCCACGAACTTGACCTAGAAATAGCACCTCGTTTGGTAGTTTACGGACACTGTGCTTTAGATCCAAAAAGTCCTTGTCCTGTTAACCTTTTCCCTAAATGTTATGGTTGCTCTAGTTTTCGCCCGTCTTCAAGTAAATTACCTCTCTACGAACGTCAGTATCAAGGAGAGAAACAAAGGTTAGTTTCAGCAGAAGAATCAGGAGCAGAGCTAGCGAAAGAAGAAGCTAAAGCAACTATTGAAGCTATGGATAAATGGCTACCCGAATTGAGGAGTATAGCCAATGGGTAATCGAGAAAAACAAGCCTTGGTTCTGCGTCGTACCCAAGCTTCGAGAAAAGAACAAAAAAAGAAACAAGTGTTAAAAGCGATTCAGGAGATTATAGAACATTCACAACCTCTTACTTTTAAAAATATAGCTACCGTTGCTGGTTGTTCGGTTTCTTATCTTTACAAATGGGATAATATCAAAGATTATATTCACTCATTACAGAAGGAGAAATATTCTACTTTAAACAAGATTGAAAAACCAGAATCTAAATATCAACCCCATAGTCTTGAAACCTTACATCAAGTTGCTAAAAATAAGATTCATAAATTAGAAAAAGAAATTAGAGAATTGAAATGTCAGAATGAAATTCTTAGAGGTCATGTAGCTGAAATCTATGAAATAAGAGATGAGAATGAAAGATTAAGGGAGCAGTTAAGGCAATTAACTATTACTAATACTAATAATAAAGGAAATAAGGTAATTCCGATATCTTCCAAGTAAAATTGTTTCTCCTTCTTACGAATAGGAAGTAACTAGCGATGATACTCTCCATTAGTAATGAATTATTTACAAGCAATGGGAATAAAATTAACCAGGAAATTAGGCTCTTAAATACAGCGAAAATGGAATTGGATAAGGATTCATTTCTTACTTGAATGTGAGTCAACTCTTTTATATCCTCGCTTTTCTCTTCGCTCTTGCAGCTCGTAGTAAGTTTTTAAAGCAGCTTGATAATCTTGGTAATTTAAATCTTTTGACTTGCCAAAACCCCGACTTATTGCACTGCCCCAAGTCTTGGTTATTATCCATTCTCCAAACAGATTTTGACAAAGAGTTAAGGTGTAAAATCGCGTATCTCTTTGCCACTTCGATTGAAGCCATTTGTTAAGTTGGTAGGCAATTTTTACAGTCATCTCAACCACGTTTTGCTGAAAATATGCTCCCTAGATATCAACACAATGATTTTAATAAGGCGGGAAATGATTTGTACGGTACTAAATTAAAGATATCAGTTACCTTCCGGCGTAAATTTTTTTTTGCTTTGTTAAAAGGGAATTATCATGGGTTACGTTGTAGAAGATTTGAACAAAACTCAGTCACATCAAGGCTTCTACGACGTGGATTCTACATAAACCACTGCAAAGAGCTATCAGGTTATCCCTGCGGTTATTTGCTGGATTCCTGTCCCAATGGTGAACCTGTAGAGTGTATGCCATCCTTTGAGAACGGGTAAGTTTAGATGTATCCTCACCGGGACGTATGCATTGCAAACCGCATTTCCGACAACTGGACGGACATTGCCACATCAATAAAAAGTGAAGCAGGATGGCGGTGTCAGAAA
>JBCBHT010000187.1:0-14191 GCA_038525335.1 Cyanobacteria bacterium J06621_15
CACCAAAGGTTTATTTTTAGGAGAATAACGTGTCTTGCCATTTTTTTGATGAAAAATAAACCTTTGGTGACTTTAGACCGTACCAAGCTAGCAATTGTAATGTTAGAACAGCTGACTCAAAAGTATGACAGTAGTCGCTTAAAAATACATTTTAATTGTCAATGCATGGAAACAGATTTTATTGCTAAAGCTATACAAATTAAGAATTTAGAGACATTACAAGAATTTGCTGCTAATTATGATTTGTTAATTGGTGCTGATGGAGCAAGTTCTGTAGTTAGAAAAAATTTGCTTGATACAGAAGACTTTGAATGCGTGGAAGAATACGTTACGAACGATTATAAATCGCTTTTTCTCAGCGCTCCCGATGAAAATTCTAGTAATATAAAACCAGGTAATATTCATTCTTGGATGCTCAATGATGGCACAATCGTTTTGTTACTATTTCAAAAGGACGGAACATTAAGTGGTGTAATCCATTTTCCTCATGAAAAAAATCAATTAAAAAGTCTTGCTAGCAAAGAAGATGTACTAAAATTTTTTCAAAACAACTTACCAGAAATCGGTCAGTTAATTACAGAAGAAGAAGCAGAAGCATTTTTGAATAGACCCATATCAAGAATGTTGACAATTCGTTGTAACCGCTATAATCATGGCAATAGCGTTTTACTTATGGGAGATTCCGCTCATGCTGTATCTTTCTTTATCGGTCAAGGTTGTAATGCATCATTAGAAGATGTAGTCGTATTCGACAATCTTTTGAATGAATATTCTGATAATTTGGACAAAGTTTTGCAACAGTTTACTATTCGTCGTCGAGAAGATGCTCATGCTTTAGTAGAACTAGGAAATAACACTTTTCCTTTGTCTAAAAGATTATTTATCGAATATCTTTTCAGAGATATTTCTGCCAAAACTCTACACCGACTATTTCCCAAAAAATATCTACCTTCCTTATCGGATTTAATATTTGAAAGCTCATTACCCTATTCAAAAATTTTAGAATCATATAAAGGTTGGATATCTAAAGTCAAAAAATCAAATGCAAAATTCTTAGCCAGCTAATATAATTTGCAATATTTTTCTGATTAATAGATATCTAGGTTGTATACATTGCTTGAAATAAAAGCAAAGAATATTCATCGTAAAGCATCGTCAAATTATAAATTTTGTATGGAGTTACTGCAATGCTAAAAGCATGGTTTAAAAAGTATTTGGAATCTCGGCTCCGTCTCACAGCTTACAATGGCAATGATAAAAAAGAAGCTCGTCAGCACACCCACTTTGTCTTGTTTCCTCCCAACTCTCGGTTTAACATCACCGTAAACCAAATTATGGACCGTCCGGAATGGTACAAAGGTGTACTCCATAATCATCCTTGGTTTAATCTCAGCATTATTTTGAAAGGTGGATATTGGGAAAAATCGGAAAAAGAAGTTAAATGGTACGGACCGGGTTCAATCATCTTTCGTACAGCAAAGCAATATCACTGTATATGGATAAAAGATGGTCAAGAAGCATGGACATTATTTTTCCACGGTCCTGCTGTTAAAAAAGGTTTTGATTTTATGCAAGATGGACAACCCACAACTCCAGAAGAACTGGGTCTACCTAGAGGTGTTTTGACCCAAAAATAATCGGAAGAAAGAGGGAGGGAGGGAGGGAGAGAGTATTGCTATTAAATTTTTATCAGTAAATCTTTCATTATCTTATGAATTACTGTTTAAAATCAAATCGATATCTATCTAATATTAAGCAATGTAAATAGAGGTAGAAAATTTTTTTTAATTCGGATTAATTATTATCGAAATACAAGCAACGTACTACAAAAAAGTAACGATTTTTCAAGCTTTAACAAAGTAAAAATAAAACAGTGCATTACTTTCGCCAGCCTACAAATAGTATATTACATACTGTAACTCCTATAATGCTGTTGGACTATTGATAATAGCATCAATAAGAGTCGAAAACATTGCGATAAATTAAGTTAGGTAAATAATTTTGTATCTAAATATTTAATTTATTTTTTAGTTAAATATTAATAAAGGTTATGAAAGAGGCTCAATTTAGTCAAGTCTCCCAAAACCACGATTTGATTTTATTTTTAACTAATTTATATTTTTAATTGATTTTCCGATTCGCTCATATCACGTCGGTTTGGATTGAGAAAAGAAGTTCAAGCTGATTACCCGAACGTTGGTGTTGAATTTTTCTTCTCCAAGGATAGTATTGATATCGCCTATGAAAGGCAAGATAACAGATAAATTGGAATAGAAGGGGAAAGAAGGAGTGGGAGAGCGAGAGACAAGGGGAAATTATTAACTCTTAACTCCTAACTCTTCACCTTTGACCTATCCTCAATTCACTTTTTCTTAACTGGAATTTCTACAACAAACTCCGCTCCTTGACTAAGTGTTGAATGAAAATATAGTTTACCTCCATGCTTTTCTGTAATTATTTGATAGCTAATTGAAAGTCCCAAACCCGTACCTTTTCCTACTGGTTTGGTAGTAAAAAATGGGTTAAATATTTGGTCTTGAATTTCTGGTAGTATACCGGGACCGTTATCTGTAATTGAAACAGTTATCCAATCTTTATCAATCAACGATGTTGATATTTGAATTTCGCTAGGACTGGCTTTTATTTCTTGAGGTGTACGCTGTTTATTATGTTCTTCCAAAGCATCTATAGCATTGGTTAATAAATTCATAAATACTTGATTTAAAGGTCCTGGATAACAATAAACTTTTGGTAGAACTTCGTAATCTTTGACAATTTTTATCTGTACATTATTTACTTCTGGTTTAAGTCTATTTTGAAGAATCATTAAAGTACTATCAATACCGTCGTGAATATCAACTTCTTTGACTTCGGCTTCATCCAGACGCGAAAAATTACGTAAAGATAAAACAATTTCGCGGATTCTATCGGTTCCTACCTGCATGGATTGAAATAAGCTAGGAATGTCTTCAAACAAAAAATCTATTTCTTTTTCTTGTAAATATTCTCTAATTTCTGCAACTGGTTCGGGATAATTTTCTTGATAGAGTTTTAAGCATTTCATTATTTCCTGAGTGTATTCATCAGCATGTTGTAAATTACCGTGAATGAATCCAACTGGATTATTAATTTCGTGAGCAATACCAGCAACTAATTGACCTAGAGAAGCCATTTTCTCAGATTGAATCATTTGAATCTGAGCTTTTTGTAAATCTTTTAAAGTCTGAGTTAATTGTTCGGCTTGTTCGCGGGTTTTTCCTAATAAGTTTGCTTGTCTCAAAGCCACGCTCAACTGGGCTGCAACCTGCGTTACAAATTTTATTTCCTCATCTTTCCAATTGCGAGGACGGCTGCATTGATGAACGCATAAAAGCCCCCATAATTTTTTACCTTCCATCAAAGGAATCAGAATATATGCTTTGATTTCTAAGTTTTCTAAACTATCTATATAGCAATCGTCATACCCTGCTTTATAAATATTAGAAACAGTTAAAACTTTTCCTTGAGTATATTGGGGAACGTAATTTTTACCAAAACAGTAATCTTCAAATAATGTACCGTTAGCTGTTTTAAATTCACTTAGTACATCTTCAGCAATAAACTTACCGGTTTGATATTTATCGCTTTCATCAAAACGAAATACAGCAACTCTATCCGCTCTAATACTACGTCTAATTTCTTGAGCGGTTGTTTTAAAAATAGTTTCTAAATCAAGTGATTCGCGAATTTTTGCAACCACATCAAATAAAATTTGCTGCTGCTGTGCATATTGACGCTGTTCGTCAGCACGAAATTGAGTTTGTGAAAGTAAATCCGCACTTTGAATTGCTACCCCTAATTGATTGGCTACTTGAGCTAAAAATTCAACTTCTAAATTTTGCCATTCACGAGTTGATGTATGTTGATAAGCTGCTAATAAACCCCATAATTTTTGTCCAACAAAAATCGGAGTTAAAGCGTAAGCACGGATTTTAAATTGTTCTAAAATATCTAAATGACAGCGTACATGTCCTGCTTCGTAAATATCGTTAACCGCAAAACTTTCGTTATAGCGATATCTACCACCTTTTGTTTCTTGTAAATGAGTATCTTTCCAGAACAAATTTTTACCAAAAGGGTTGACATCAGTCCAGCTAATTTGTGGAATTCCAAAATTGCTGACGAATTCACCACTCCAATCAGAATTGAAGCGATAAACACCAACTCTTTCTACTTGTAGCAGTTTACAAACTTCCTGACAGGTAGTTTCTAGAATCAAATCGGTATTAGAAAAAGAGCGAATTTTAGTAACTACATCCGTCAAAGTTCGCTGTCTTGCAATTGATTTTTCTAGTGCTATCGCTTGTTGTTTTGACTGCTGTAAAAAATCAGCTTGTTGAATAGCAACACCAAGTTGTCCCCCGACCTGGGTCAAAAATTCAACTTCGTAATCCAGCCATTTACGAGGTGAAGAATGTTGATAAGCAGCCAACAAACCCCATAATTTTGGACCGATAAAAATTGGTACTAAAGCATAAGCCCGAATTTTAAATTG
This sequence comes from Cyanobacteria bacterium J06621_15, assembly GCA_038525335.1. Classification (GTDB taxonomy): domain Bacteria; phylum Cyanobacteriota; class Cyanobacteriia; order Cyanobacteriales; family Nostocaceae; genus Rivularia. The sequence continues at coordinate 4,535 of JBCBHT010000187.1, forward strand.
TTCTAAAATATCTAGATGACAACGAGCATGTCCCGCTTTGTAAATATCATTAACCGCAAAACTTTCATTATTGCGATAACGTCCACCTTTAGTTTCTTGTAAATGAGTATCTTGCCAAACTAAATTTTCACCAAAAGGATTAGTAGTGTTCCATTGAGATTCTACAGTCGCAAAATGGCTGATAAATTCCCCGCTCCAATCTTGATTAAATTGGAAAATTGCTGCTCTTTCCAAATTTAACAGTTTACAAAGCTCTTGAGTGGTGGTGTCAAATATAAATTTAGTATCCAAAGATGAGCGGATATTACCCACCACTTCTATTAAAGCTCGCTGTCTAATTACGGAGTTTCTTAACTCCTTAGTTCGCTGTTCTCCCCGTGCAAAAGTTTCTGCTTGCTGCATCGCTATTCCTAAATAGCTACCAGCTTGATGCAAAAATTCAACTTCATCAGCTAACCAGTGACGTGGTTGAGAATGCTGATAAGCAGCAAGTAATCCCCATATTTTCGTACCCGCAAAAATCGGTGCTACAGCATAAGCACGAATCTGAAATTGTTCGAGTACTTCTATATAACAACGGGGATAACCTTTTTCGTAGACATCGACAACAGAATAAGGTTCATTTTTTATATATCTTCCACCTTGAGTTTTTTGTAAATGAGTATCTTCCCAAATCAAATTTTCTCCGAAAGCGCGAATATCATTCCAAGGACTGCGAGCAAATCCGAAGTTATTTATAAAACTTCCACTCCAGTCTTCGTTAAATTTATAAATTGCTAGCCTTTCAATACCTAGTAACCAACAAATATCTTGACTGGTGTCTGCACAAAGAGCTTCTAGATTCACCGATGCACGAATTCTCGCAAGAATTCTATCAAGCAGCTTTTGATATTGTACAGTTCGCCCAAATAATTCTCGATATTCTCCATCGGCTATATATGTTGATTCGTAAACGCTATCTGACATAGAAATTATTAAAACTATATTTACATTTTTTAGTATTAAGTTTATTATTCCCAAATAAGCATTGATTTTATGTATGAATTTGAAATATTTTCTAGTTTCAGATATATCTAATTTTTAGTTTATTAAAAGTGTATTTACTTAAGTAAAAACTCAGAAATAGGTTCATAGTTGCGATGACCGCGCCAACAGTTGTTGGGAAGAAGATACATTTTAGTACAGTTAATATGGGAGCATCCCAAATGTGTAAATTTATTTTTTCGTAGTGCGTTAACGCACTACAAATTTTATTTTTTCAAAATTGGGATGCTCCCGTTAATATCTTTTAGTACAGTAAATACAGAAGATATCTTTTAGTGTAGTTAATACTTTTGGCGCTCAAGCGCAACTACGAACCAATATTTATTTTTTATGAGCAATTGGAATCTCAATCATAAATTTTGTTCCTTCTAAAGCAGTAGAATCAAAAGATAATTGACCTCCGTGTTTATCTTTAACAATTTCATAACTGATAGATAAACCTAAACCCGTACCTTTTCCTACTTGTTTAGTTGTAAAAAATGGGTCGAAAACCTTTGGTTGTATCTCGGAAGGAATTCCACAAGCATTATCAGCAATGATGATTTTGACAAAATTATCAATTTTATGAGTAGAAATTATAATTTGATTTGATTTAGATTTTTGATTATTCGGTTTTTCTTCAAAAGCATCAATAGCATTAGCAAGAATATTCATAAATACCTGATTTAGCTGACTGGGATAACATTCCACATCAGGAATATCACCATATTCTTTAATAACTTGAATTTCAGAATGTTGCGAATTTGCTTTTAATTGATTTCCTAAAATCATCAAAGTACTATCAATACCTTCATGAATATCTACTTCTTTAAATTCAGCTTCATCCAAACGAGAAAAATTACGCAGCGACAAAACAATTTTATAAATACGCTCGGTTCCTACTTCCATCGAATCGAGCAATTTCATAAAATCTTCTTTGATAAAATCAAATTCAATTTCTTCTATTGTTTCTTGAATACTTTCAGCAGGTTGAGAATATTCTTGTCGATATAGCTCTAATAGTTTGATAAAATCGCGAGCATATTCTCTAGCGGGAACAAGATTGCTATACACAAAACTAACTGGATTATTGATTTCATGAGCTACCCCCGCTACCATTTGTCCCAACCCAGACATTTTTTCAGTGTGAATCATCTGAGCTTGAGTTCGCTGGAGTTCTACTAAAGTTTCTTCTAAATGCTGAGTTTGTAAACTTAATTTTGTTTCTATTTGTTTTCTTTCAATAATTTCTTTTTCTAAAGCTATATTTAACGCTTCTAACTTGGGAACATTAGGAATTGCTACTAATTTTGGAGTTAACCAAAAAAGTAAAATAGCAGTACCTAAAGAAATAGCCGCAGTCGAAGCCTTTAACCAACCAGAAACCCAATAATTAGGATGCCATAATGTCCAAACTTCGGCTAGATGGGTAAATCCACACAAAATAATGAAAGCACCGAAACAAAGAAATATCCAATCAAAAGGAACATCATCTCGTTTATGAACTATATAAACAAGCATCATCGGGATTAAAAAATAAGCAACCGTAATCAAAGCATCTGAAATTAGATGTAGTGAAACTAACCCCGTTTTCCATAGATAACAGTGTCCGTGAGGAATAAATATGGTAGATAACATTTTGAGATGGTGATTAAATATCACTAAGAATATATTCTCACCAGTCTAGCTTTAGAAACTTTGAAAAAGTAGAGGGAAATTATACTTACGGAAGTAGAGAGTAGGGAGTAAGTAGTAAGTAGTAAGTAGTGAGTAATAATTAATTAATGAATAATAATTTCAAGTTGAATAGCACAGAAATAATCAAAAATATTATTGGTAATCAACTTCTTACACTATCCTTAACAACCACCTGAGAATAAATTCTCAGGCTAATATGCAAAGTCTTCTCAAGAAGACTGAACAAAGCTTTGAGTACGTTTTAAGTGATATCTTGCACCATTCGCAACAACCTTAAAGAAACCGGGTTTATGACACTGGTGCAAGATGCAAGTTTTAACCTACTTTGTATATTAGTCTTGTAAGCCGGAGCGGAAGCTTTTTCGCAGAAAAATTAATTTCAAGGCTGCTATTCTGAATAAATGACAATGGTGCAAGTTGTCAGTTGGTAATTTATTTGCTGCTTTTAACTGTTCCCTGATAACTGATAACTGTTCACTGTTCGCTGCTAGCGACTTTCATGACAAAATTAACTAACCAAGGTCCTAGAGCGATAATAATTAACATTCTAGTTAACTGCATTGCTAATACTAAACCAGTATCACCACCTAATTGCATTACGGTAGCAACCATTGCTTCTAATCCCCCAGGAGTAAATCCTAATAGTGAAGTAATAGTGTCAACATGGGTAAAAACATGAAATTCGTAGCCAACACCAATACATAGAAGAATTAAAGAAATGACTAAAGCAATTTCAATTAGTACTGCTTTCAAAAGTTTATTCGCTGTTTTAATGTCAAATTTAACCCCAATAGAAAGCCCTACACAAAATAATCCTACAGCAAACAGCCATTGAGGAACTATTAAATCATAGGGACAACTCCAAAACACAACTAAGCCGACCAAAAACGTTCCCAGGAATCCAGCAGCAGGTAAACGCAAGCGATTTCCACCCCACATTCCCACCACACAACATCCAGCCAATACGATTAAATTCAACCACATCGGAATTGAATAATTATTTGCTGCTGTTAAAGTAATTCCCATTGTCATGGAGTTATTCAAATCGACCGGGAAAAAGAAACCGGCAGCACTGGGTATAAGTAATACTACTAAAAGCAAACGTAAATATTGAAACACTGCAACAGCAACGGCATCTGCTCCCATTTCTTCCGCTATCGGTACAATACTGGAAGCAGCACCGGGGATAAACGCAACTAACCCCGTCACTCTATCTATTCCAGACCAGCGAGATAATAAATATCCGTGAAATAAACTCAAACAGCCAGAAAGTAATACGCACAGCAGTAAGGGTATCGCATAAGTTGCGGCTACATTGATAGTGTCCCATGAAAAACGTGCTGCTGTGGCAAGAGCAATGAAAGCTTTTCCTACAGTAATAAATAACTTGGGTAACGGTTGCGGATTACCTTGAACGGCTGAATAGATAATTCCTCCAATCATCGAACCTAACAACCACCCTACAGGAATTTGCAACCAGATAAATAGAACACCCACGCAGATTCCTAAAGTTAACTGAGAAACAATTGTTAATATTCGAGGAAGAGAGGAAACCAGCTTTTGCTGCAATTCCTGAAAATCATTTTTTTGTAAAGGTAAAATTTTATCAATCACGAAGCAAATTATAAACAGATATATTTACATTAAGAATTAAATCATTAATTCCCATCTCAGTTTATCTTGCTTTATGAGTAGATTGGGTTGAAAAACTGTATTATCAGTTTAAAATTTCAAGCTACAAATTACTAAAATCTAAATTATCCAACAGCGAATTCCGTAAATTGATGCTTGAAAGCAGAGTTAAATCCTAAAAAAATGTCTTGTTTTGGAACTCCTTTTTATACTAATTCAGAAGCAACACCACCCTCAGTTCCATCATGCTGTATCCAGATTTTTCCATGTTTAATATCAATATGAACAACATATTTATAAACTCGTTTTTTATTCGACCAACCAAGATGAATTAGTTGATAGTGATTTATTTCTATATCAAAAACAATTGGTGGTTCAACATCTTGATTAATTAATTGATAAGAAGCATGTTTTCATAAAATATCTTGAATATTTTGGCGATATTTTTCTAAAGCGAATTTGACAGAATCATGAAAAATATCCTTGGCAGGCATAATTTTACTATAGTCACAAAGCAATTTAATTATAAATCAATTACAAACAGCAATTACAAAATCTCAAATTCGCATAAAACCAATACAGCCAAAAATAAATTTTAAAATAGGATTTGAGAATCTATACTTATTAATGTTCGCTTACTTAAAATTATTAATTCACTAAGTTTGAATATAAAAGGTATTTTTCACTCAAGACAAGATAATAATGACACAACAAACTAATATTCGGGGCATCTATGAAGTCTGTATCGGTGTAAAAGAGCCAATTTTGGCAATTCAATATTGGCAACAATTCGGTTATCGTATTGGCGATACTGGTGAATTAACAGCCGAAAAATCGGAAAAATTATACGGAGTTAATTCCAATTTACGCTCGATTCGACTTTATCATCAAAATTCCGACCACGGTTTAATTCGGTTGATGATTTGGGAAAACCCGATTAATCAAGGATTGGGTATTAGTTCAATGAAAGTCAAAGGAAATCGTTGGGCTACTACTTTAACTAATGATTCTTTGAATATTTTAAATCATGCCGAGCTAGCAGAAGCAGCAGGTGAAACTATTAAATACACTAATCCCTTTTGGGAAGTTATCTATAACAAAGAAAGAAAAAGCCGTCCTTTTATAAATGAAACTGTAGGAGTACGAGAAATGTTGTTGCTTCAACCTTTAACTCGACAGGTTTTGTTCCAAAGATTTGGCTACAATTTACCCTATTATGGAAACATTAACGAAAATTCCCCTTTCAAAACTAGCCAGTTTACTCATATGGGAATAGTCGTTCAAGATGATACTAAAGAAATTTTGAACTTTTACGAATCAGCTTTGGGTTTATTAAGAGTACGTGATGATGTCGAAACAAGTTACGAGTCATCTTTAGCAGGTAGAGAAATATTTGATTTACAACCAGGTGAAAAATTTATTGTCACAGCTTTTGACGAACCGCGTTCTTCCACAACAGATTTATCCGCTTCACGTTCTGGTAGACTTTATATCATTCGTTTTCCCGAATCCATCAAATTAAAAGCAGAATTTGATAAAACACGACCGGGATGTTTGGGAATGTGTTTGTATACTTATCGCGTATCTTCCATAAATCATTATTTGGAAAGCATCAAGTCAGCTTCCGCGAAAAATATTACAGCAATTGAAAATAACGAATTTGACGAAAACAGTTTTTCTTTTATAGCACCAGACGGTTATTTTTGGACAATTATCAGTTAACAGTTATCAGTGAACAGTGTTAGCGATAAAAATTCTACCCCTTCTACCCCTTCTACCTGTTACCCACATCACCCAATCACCCAATCCCCCATTCCCCATTCCCATAAAAGACGATATCTTGAAAAATAGGCTGTCTGTAGGGGATGATTCGATTGATGAAAGATAAACAAGTTCTGCTTACTGGTGCTACCGGTGGATTGGGTTCGGGTGTTACACCAATGGTTTTAGCTCAAGGTGCTTTCATTACGATTCCTTACCGTAAGTCAGAAGATGTCGAACGTTTGAAGCAAATTATTCCATCTTCTGATTTAAATAGGGTTCAGTTTATTTCAGCGGATTTAACATCAGAAAGTTCTGTCAAAAATCTGGTTAACTCAATGGTGAAAGTTGACGTATTAATTCACCTAGTGGGTGGTTTTTCGATGGGTAAAACTGATGAATACAGTTTCGAGAATTGGAAAAAAGATTTTGATTTAAATTTGAATACTACTTTTCTAATTTGTAAGTATTCTCTGATAAATATGCTACATAATAATTATGGTCGCATTGTTACAGTAGGTTCTCGTGGAGCGGTGGAACCTGTGGGTGGATTGGCTGCTTATTGCGCTTCTAAAGCTGGTGTAGTTGCTCTAACCAAAGCGATTGCAGATGAAACTAAAGATACTGATATTACTGCTAACTCCGTTCTTCCTAGCGTTATTGATACCGAAGCTAATCGTGAAGCAATGGGTACGGAAGAAGCTGATAAATGGGTCAAACCAGAATCCTTAGCAGAAGTTATCTGTTTTCTAGCTTCTGAAGCTGCAAAAGATATTCGAGGAGCGGCAATTCCTGTTTACGGTAAAATTTAAAGAATACATTATAGAAATCACATTTTATCTGTGATTATACTCGATAGTATATTTACTTAATAGTTGCCAATTGAGTAAAAATCATGAAAACGCGATTTATTGACACAATCCTAACGATTTTTATTTTTATTTGGAGTATTAGTGTTCTAATAAATCGCATACATATACAATTATCAGTGGTGCCTACATCTAACTGAAAAGTTAAGAGTAGGAAGACGAGATAACAATATAAATTCAAATTACTGTTTTGATTTTAGTAAATTTGATTTGCACTAATCTATTTGCGCTAATTTAATTTATTCTTGCTCGTTCCTCCTTTTTTATTATTTTTAAGCGCCACGATGAAATATCATGTACTAGAGAAAATTTTTAATAAACACAACGCACCACGTAAATTTGAAAGCTTGGAGTTAGATAGTAGTTTTTGTGTTTTACGTGTTTCTAAGGAGGTGCAGCATTTTGGTTATTACCCTCAAGAAGTGATTTTGAAAAAAGATGTTCGTCTTGGGTTCCCAGAGTTGGTAGGTCTTGAAGATGTAATGGCATCTATGTTAGAAGGAGAAGAAGAATTATTTGAGTTAGAAGGTATTCACCGTTTCAATGAAGAAAAAGGTGATTTTTATATAGATATATATATTGTCGGAGAACCTGTTGAAAATAGATTGATTGTATTAATAGAAGATGTGACCGATAGGATGCTACTAGAGCAAAAGTTGAATCAAAGAGTCAACGAAACAAATTTGCTCTCAAGTACTTTGGTTGCATATAAAAATTATATGAATAAAGTTATCACTTCAATGGCAGATGCCTTAATTGTGACGACTAAAACTGGAAAAATCAAGAGAATAAATAAAGCAACCGTAGAATTATTAGGTTACACAGAAGAAGAATTAATTAATAAACAAATTTCTCTAATTATAGATGATAATAAACTGTTGCAAAAAGCAATTCAGCAGCGTTCATTATACAAAAGATATTTTCAAAATGTAGAAGTAGTATGTAGAACTAAATCAAGAGAAAGAAAATTGATTGCTTTTTCTTGTTCGGTAATCAGTAAGAAAATAAATGGCGTAGAAGATATTGTTTACATTGGTAGAGATATTACCGCGAAAAAACGCCGTCAGCAGCGAAAAAGCGCCCAGTATGCGATTACAAATATCTTATCAGAATCAATTACGCTTGAAGAAGCAATGCCGCAAATTTTACAGGCAATTTGTGAAAGTCTGGGCTGGGATTTAGGAGAACTATGGACTCCGAATCAATATCTTAGCGTCAACGAGAAAATTTCGAGCAATCCAGTTTTGAGATGCGTAGAAATGTATTCATCTCGCAGAATTGATATGCGAGAGTTTGAAACAATTACTTGGCTAACCACTTTAAAATCTGGAGATGGTTTAGCAGGCAAAATATGGAAAACGCTTTCTCCTTTGTGGTGTGAAGATTTAGCCAATGATGATATTTGTCCGCGAATCAATCAAGTTGAAGAAAAACAATTACATGCAGCTTTTGGTTTTCCGATTCTCAACGAGAACAAAATCTTAGGAGTAATGATTTTTTTTAGCAGAGAGGTGTTATTCAGGGACGAAGATTTATTACAAATGATGGTTTCCATCGGTAGTCAAATAGCGCAGTTTTTGCAAAGGAAACAAGTAGAATCAGCACTTTTAGAAAGTGAAGAAAGATACCGTGATTTATTTGAAAATGCCAATGATTTGATTCAGTCAGTTAATCCCTATGGACGCTTTATGTATATTAATTGTGCTTGGCAAGAAACTTTAGGATATAGTAAAACCGACTTAGAGAAAATAACCGTCTTTGATATTGTACATCCAGATTTTAGAATGCGCTGTCGAGAAGTATTTTATCGTGTGATGTCAAGCGGTAAATTTGAACAGCTTCAAGCTGCATTTATGACTAAAGATGGTAAAACAATTTTTTTAGAAGGAAACCTTAACTGTAAATTTGTTGAAGGAAAACCCATAGCTACACGTGCTATTTTTCGCGATGTTACTGCTAGAATTACCGCAGAAAAAGCATTAAAAAAACAGCAAGAGCAAACCGAACGTTTGCTACTCAATATATTACCAGCTAGTATAGCCAATCGTTTGAAGCAAGAACCCGGTACTATAGCCGAATATTTTGAAGACGTAACGGTTTTATTTGGAGATATTGTTGGTTTTACTCAAATTGCTGCTTCAGTGAGCGCTACAACTTTAGTAAGCCTATTAAATCAGATTTTTTCAGTATTTGACCGTCTTTCTTTAGAATACGGTTTAGAAAAAATAAAAACCATTGGTGATGCTTATATGCTTGTTGGTGGTTTACCTACAAGAAATTCAAATCATCCTCAAGCAGTTGCTTCAATGGCATTAGAGATGCAAAATGCTATTGCGACTTTTAACAAAAGAAATAATTTAAATTTGAGCATTCGTGTAGGAATTCATACAGGTTCCGTCGTAGCAGGAGTAATCGGACTACAAAAATTTACATACGATTTATGGGGTGATACCGTAAATATTGCTAGCAGAATGGAATCTCACGGTTTACCAGGAAGAATTCAAGTCACTCAAGAAACATATCAGAGATTGCGACATAAATTTATTTTAGAAAAACGCGGAGAAATCTCTGTTAAGGGAAAAGGTCTGATGACTACTTATTTATTAACAGGAAGTAGGTAAGAAGTAAGAAGTAAGAAGTAAGAAGTAAGAAGTAAGAAGTAAGAAGTAAATGT
>JBCBHT010000188.1:0-14174 GCA_038525335.1 Cyanobacteria bacterium J06621_15
CTATTCTGAGTTTCAGAATAGCACTCAAAATACCGTTCAAGATGGAACCGCAATCAATGGTAGTGTAAACGCTCAAAGTTCTGAATCTCTCAGCGTACAAGACCAAGCTCGAAAGATTCGCAAGGGTGTAGGTCGCGGTGGTCGTTACGGACGCTACGGACGCTATGGTCGTCCTGGTTACTGTCGTGGTAGCTATAGCGCACAAGCACAAAATTCTTCTCAAGGAACCGTTCAGAGCGGTGTTGCTGTTGACCATTCTGACAATGCTCAATCTAATAGCAGCGTTAGCGACCAAAAACAAACTGCTGCTAAGAGTCACGTTTGTCGATAACAGTTATCAGTGAGCAGTTAACAGTTATCAGTTATCAGTTATCAGTTAATAGTTTTCATTGTTAAAATATGAAATTTTCGATAATTGTTAATTGATAATTGTTAATTGTTAATTTTCCAGTTCATACCTAAATTTGAGGTTTCAAAATGTTTAATAAATATGCAGCTTTCGGCTTATTGGCTGCTGGTTTAATGATTGCTCCCGGTACGGCTTTTGCTGACTCTCAAAGACAAGAGAATGTACAAATTACTACTCAACAAGGTCGTGCAGTAGGCTCTGGTGTAAATGCTCAAAGTGCCGATACTTTAAGTATTCAAAATCAAGTTAAATTGCGCCAGCGTCGTGCTTACAAGCGTTTGGGTTACTGTCCTCCTGGTGGCTATAGCAGTCAGTCACAAACTTCTACTCAAGCATCTGCTCAGAGTGGTAGTGCTATAGATTACTCTGACAATGCTCAAGCAAATACTACTGTGAGCGAACAAAACCAAGTTGTTGTATCTAGCACTGGTTGCTATCGCTAATTAGTTTACAAATAAATTAACTTGTAGAGACGTGTTAGCGCAGCGTGACCGCGAGGTCATAATATCACGTCTCTACATTTACAACACACAACACACAACACTAATTTGGTCTGTAAAAATGATAAAGAAAATTTCTACTCTGGGTTTATTAGCTGCTACTTTTATAGTTGCACCAAGTGCAGCATTTGCAGGACAGGGAACTTCTCAGGTAGTTGATCAAGAAGCGACTGCAATTGGTTCTGGTAGTCGAGTTACTCAGAATAGTAGACAAATAAGTATTCAGCGTCAGCAAAGAACCGGTAGAATGAGTCCTCGTAACCGTAGATGTGGTAAAGATTCGCAATCACAGAATTCAAATCAACGGATTAAGCAAAATGGTGTTGCCATTGATGGTAGCGTAGTTGAGCAAAATGCTGAACAAGTGAATATTCAACGTCAACGTATTTTGGGTTCTCGTTACTGTTACTAATTTTCTTTTAAAGGTTTTTGAAGAATCTGCGGTTATACCATTTTGGATTTTGAGAACGGATGCTTTTGGCAACGGATGCTTGAAATATAATTTAAAAAGTTTTCAAATAAATCCATTTCTAGCATTATTCTCCAAAGTGGTATTAATTCTTATATTGCCAATTTTTCTAATTATTTTTCGCTACTCAAAATAATACTCAAGTATGGTTCATCCTTATAAAAATCGTTTTTTTATCTTTAGAGGTATAAACCATGCCAACAAAACAAAAGATTTGCTACTTTGCATTATCCCTACTAATGTTGTTACCTGCTGGAATTGCAACAGCAGGAAGCATTAAAATTCAAAACGGTAGCTCTAAAGTCATAATCAACCGCAACGGTGATATCAGAATCAGAAATGGTCGTAGAAGAAGACTGTATCGTCGTCGCTATAAACGTGGTTCTGCAATTGTTGTTCCTTCTCGAAGTATCTACCGTCAAACTGTTAGAAAAAGGGGTAATTGTACAACCTACCGCAGCACTCGTAAAAGTGGTTATGGCAAAAATCGCTCTGTTACTCGTACTAGAACAACCACCTGTCAATAATTTTAAAGGATGCTTTCTATGAAGCTTAAACTAGTTACCATAGGCTTATTCTCGCTAACTACTGTGTCTTCTTTCTTGGTTTCCTCTTTGGAAAATAAAGCATTAGCGGGATGTAACGCAATTGACGTTAACGTCCAAGTGTCAATCGATGATTCACCAAGAGGACGACAAAGAAATGATGTAACTCAAGAATTTGGTGAAAATTGCAAAGGTACTGCTGGAAGTACTGCTGTTAGTACATCAACCCAAGTTTGCAATTCTGCCAAGTGCGAACAAAGACGAAAGAGCAGACAACGAGTTGATGGAGACCCTAATCGTCGCACTGGTGTTAATACTAACAATATTGGAATTAAAGTTGATGTTCCGGTACATGTGAAAACACCCAAAAAACCCAATCTTCCTTCTTTTAGACGGTAAGATTTTTTTGCAAGTTTAATTTGATTAAAAATTGTTTAGCCTGGGAATTATATTTCCGGGCTAATAGCATAATAAAAATAGGTAATTGGTAATAGGTAATTGGTAATTGGTAATAATTTGTAGGGTGCTGTGACGGCTAAAGTAAATATGCTTAATAACACAATAATTGAATTCTGCCGTCACGCACCATTACAAGAAAGGAACATAAACGATAATTCATAATTGATAAAACCCAATAAAACATTTTGTAGGGTGCTATGACGGCTGAAGTAAATATGGTTAACAATACAATAATTAAATTCTGCCGTCACGCACCATTAATGATAAAGAATAGGGAGCATCCCAATTTTGCACAATTAATATTGTGATTGTCATTGCGTTAGCGAAGCGTGTCCGTTAGCGAAGCGTGTCCGCTAGGACATTAGGACATACGAAGTGAAGCAATCTAAAAGTGTTGCGATGATCCGCAGCTTCGCTGAATGCGTCGTTCCACTTTGTTCCACTCGCAATGACAAATGATATTTTTACACATTTGGGATGCTCCCAAAGAATATGCATTCCTGATAACAAAAAATAAATCAGTAATTAATAAATAATCAATAAAACCCGATGAAAAAAACATTTTTAATTATATGCGGTACGATTACATTAATTACAATATCCGCAGCTTATGCAAATAATTTCGTTAATAATAATGGATTAAATAACATGAATAGTCATTCAAGTAGCTCTACTACATTTACTAGTAATTCTTCCTCATATCAACGTGGAAAAGTTGGTTTAAGTGCCGTTAATTTATCAAAGCCACATATTCTTAAAATTGAAACTTCAGCAGCTCAATTAAATGGCAAAATAATTGTCAACGGAAAAATTGTTAAAAGTCTTAATAGCAAGAAAACAGAAATTGATTTATCGCGTTATTTATCAGTTGGAGAACATAAAGTCGAAATATCGGCAAATTATGCTCCTAAAAACTCTCCGGTAAAAGTTGAATTTAATGCTCCAAACAGTAATGTTACCCAACAAACTAACGGTAATGGTACTTTAAATTATCAATTAGACGTTTCTGTAAGATAGCTGCTCTCGACCCCGCAAAATTAATGTGGTGGAGTAGTAGTGGTCTGTCCCACAAGTTTTGATGGGTTCGTTTTCTTCCCAACGTCGGGAGACGTAGCACTGCTACGTCTCTACATCAGTAATTTTTTATGGGACAGACCAGTAGCTTAAATCAGATGCTCTAATCTAATTCGTGATTACCGGTTAATAATAAAAATAAAAGCTCAAAAAATCTCAAATATCAAGAGATTTACCTTTTTAACAAAGTCAATAATACTGACAGAATACTGAGACAACTAACGAAAACGACTTCGGGTTACTTTGATTTGAACTCCATTTGTGGAGCAGATAATTTAAATACTTCTAATGTCACGGTTTATCATTTTACTATTATTTTACCGGGACAAATCAAAGACAACGAATTAAGAATGTCTATGCTGCAAAAAGAGAAAAAAATCATGGAGGAGAACTAACATTGTTGCGAAAGTAAATCTAATTATGTTCTATTAGCTTGAAACGCTGGCAACAATCTTTAAATATTTTCAGTATAGAACTATAAACTAAATAAATGCTTCAGCTTGAAGTTGATTTTCTAGATTCGCACGTATCCATAATTCTGCCATTGACCAAACCCAAAGTTTATCTGCTGCTTCCGCAAAATCATCATATTTATGAGTGACAATTGCATCTAATTTCTGATAGCTAGCGCAAATAATTTCAACAGCGGATTCAAAATCTTTTATTGGTGAAGAGCGGGCTTGCTGTAAAATAATCTGATTTACGGAGCAAATTTTCATTTTTTCTTCCAACCAATTAATTACCATTTCGGCAATTCTTTTATTTTGTAAATGACTAAGATAAGTGTATATTTTCTGCCATCCGACATCCGTTATATACATTTGAATCCAAGGATTAACTTTATCTAATATTTCCCTTACATCTACTACAGTATTACGATTCATTAAGGCTTCCAAAATTAGGTCAGCATCAACTAAAATACGTATCACTTTGAATCTCCCCGATAAAGCGTTATATAATGCTGTAAATGAGACTTTTTACAAAGAATCTCTGGTTTTACCGCATGAATAGTTGTATATACAAATTGCTCTGAGAGTATTTCTGATTTGTACAAATTATTTCACAAAAAATCTTTTTTCTTTTAAAGAAAATACCCGCATGAAGCTATTGACCACAATGGTATATTATTAATTTCCAGAACGACACTTTATTATTTGACGAGAAATAAATTTAGTGGTTCCATTTTCTATGAACAATTAATTTCTAATATCATCCTTAATTTAATAGGATTAATAAACTAATAACCATAAGAAAATAGTGGCTATGTATTTGCTAATATCTGTCTAAAAGTAGATGATTTATGATGGGTTATGATGAATTTTATTTCACCAATAGATAATAAAGTTGTCCGTTAGTCACAGTTACCCCAGCCCTGTCACCAGCAATTTTTCCGGTTCCCAGGTAGTAATCGACTCTACCCGCACCTTTGATAGCACCACCTGCATCTTGGTCTAAAACATAACGGCTGACGGTACGGTGTTTCATGTCACCGTTGTCTTTTGGAAAGGGGAAATGACCGCGTATCAAGGCTAATGCTCCGGGTGGCATTAAAGCTTTATCTGTAGCAATTGAACGCTCTGCACTTAATCCTACCTGGATAGAACCTTGTGCTGGAGCACCTTTATTTTCCTGGAAGAAGACAAAGCTGGGGTCGCGAGGAATATAAACGTCTAATTTTTTGGGGTCTTTCTCAAAGTATTCTAAAATAGTCGGCATTGTCACACCACTCGATGGTAGTTCACCGTCATCGATTAAAGCTTTCCCAATACTTCGATAATTATGAGCCACATTTCCAGCAAAACCGACACTGGTTTGAGTTCCATCGAGGAGTCGAAGTTTTGCAGAACCCTGAATTTGCATCATATATGGTTCGAGACGGGATTTAAACCAGAATAATTCTAAACCTTTTAATTTTCCTTTTGAACCTTGTAAACCATCAGCACCTTCTAAATCCAAACGTGTGGGATGGGGTCTTTCCCATTCTTTTAAATCTGGGGGTATAGCGTAGATAGGATAGCGAAATTCTGCTGTTGGTTCGCGACTTGCGATATAGAGCGGCTCGAAATAAGCGGTAAATAGAACTTTTCCTTGATTATCATTGCCCACCGATTGATAAAAAACAAACTCTTGAGCAACAGCTTGATTTAATTCTGCTGCGGATTTAGCTTCAAAAAGCAATTGACGGAACCGAATTAAACTCCTGATTACTCGTTCTCTAGTAATTCCGGGTACCTGATATTTTTCATAAGTCTTTCTAGCAGAATCGGTTTGTAAATATCGCAAACTACTATCTATAGAACTCAAAAGAATTTTTCTGTCCTCTTGTTGTTCGCTTTCTCCCCAGATTTGTTTATCTAAACAAGAAGTATCACCTTCACAACAGGGAAAAGGAGGTTTTTCCGTTTGAGTTAGTACTATTGGCTTTTTAGTTTCTGGATTTGATTTCGGAATCTTAACGGATTCTGGGATTTGCCAGCGTTTCAATTGGCACTCCACCGGGCTAAGTAATAA
Source organism: Cyanobacteria bacterium J06621_15 (assembly GCA_038525335.1). Lineage (GTDB taxonomy): Bacteria > Cyanobacteriota > Cyanobacteriia > Cyanobacteriales > Nostocaceae > Rivularia. The sequence continues at coordinate 5,968 of JBCBHT010000188.1, forward strand.
ACGTCCCAGAGGGGTAATAGTTATCAATAAAGCAGCTACAGGTAAACCGATAAGAATTATTGGAAGTGACTTTTTCATTCGCAATCGTCAATGAGCGTGTAGAAAATTACAAATTCAAAGTAAATCAGATAAGAGGTCAAAGGTCAAAGGTTAGAGGTTCAAGGTCAAAGGTCAAAGGTCAAAGGTTTAATTCTTAATTCACAACTCCTAACTCATAACTCCTAACTCCTAACTCTTTACTCATTCATATTACGATAAGTTGCAACTGCGGAGGGGGAAATCCGATTGAGGTAACGGAAAATCCAGTATTTGAAAATAGTATCTAGAATAACCGGGAATGTGGCAATAAATAAGAAGATAAATTCATGATTTGCTGGTAATCCCCAATGATGAGACACGCTTTCTAAAATTACTTCCCAACCGTGTGGGGAGTGGAATCCGACAAATATATCGGTAAATAGAATGATAATAAAAGCTTTAGCGCTGTCGCTTAAACCATATACTACATAATCAAAAAATTCTTTTAAAACTGCAATTTCTCGCTTGCTAAATACTAAAAACCAAATAAATACGATTACGGAAATTATGTCGGCAAAAACATTTTTTATCGCGTTCCCACTCATGACACGATAATTCTCTGCAATTTCTACTGCTTTTGCTTTAACTTCTCCTTCAATCTCTTCCTCAATTTCTTCCAAAGAAAGCGAAGGTGGACTATTAATTAAAGCTTGAAATTTAATCTTTCCTTCAAATAATTCTAATTCAGATAGCGCTTCTTCTTCCATTTCATCATTAATAAATAATTTGGAATGTTCGCTGTCTCTAAAATGGTCTACAATTGGACTAACTATAATCGCTTTTGATAATTGATGGGTTAATATAGGTATTATAATTAATAATAATAAAAATCTAACCGATATAATAGTTCTTCTTTGAGATTTGCGGAATTTATCTACAATATCTTGTTCCGCATTTGGGTCTAATTCAACCTGTAAACGATTAAATGTATTGAAAATAGAACGAGGTAATACCCCCGTCGTATTCATCTTTCCTTTTGGTTGTTGCGATGATTTATTTTTCGCTTCTTCTTGCGTTTTAGCTTGAACTATTTCCGATTCAATTCTTGGTATAATATTAGAATATTGACTATTAGTTGAATTAGAAGTTTTTTCAGGAAATTCAACTATACCTGATTCAGACGAAACTTCTTCTATAAACTGTGTATTGTATTTGGCAACTATTGCATCAATTAATCTTAATTTTTCTAAAATTACTTCAGATTCATAATATTCAACATCAAATTTTTTGGCTTCTTTGATATTTGATTCACTGAGTAAATAACGAGTCGCTTTAAACTCCGTCAACCTCATTCTGACAATTCTTAAAAGGCTTTTGAGGTCGGATTCAAAATAATCAATTACACTGCTGCTATAAGCAACAGAATTAGTATCTATTTTTTTACAGTTAAAATGTTCGTCTTCTATTGCTTTAATTTGTAATGCTGCTTTATAAGCTTCATCTAAAGAACGTTGCTGCGTTCGTAAGTACCACTGGTAAGCTTTTACTAAATATGAGTAAATTTTTTGGCTAACGGCAAAGTTTTTCATTTTTATTCACTTTAAGTAATTATCTAGCTTTTGAGTGGTTGTTAAACTCACGTTAACGCTTTTCGATATATTAGCAGTTCGATATATTAACAAAGTTATTAGGAGCCGGTTTGTGCTAAATCATTCTCTTTGGATTGTAGGTCCTAGCCGTAGTGGTAAAACGGAACGTTTGGTGCAGCAATTTTGTAGTTGGGTAAACGATAACAGCGAGAATCAACCAAGATTTTATACTGATAAGCCATCACAAAAAAATAGTCCTAGCATACCAAAAAGCCTTTATAACCAACATAACGACCTGGGAGTTTTAGTATTTGCTGCTAACGGAGATAATCGGCGAGAATTCGCAGATAAAATTGTTACTGCTACTTGGGGTAAATACCCGCTGATAGCTAAAACACCTTTGGGTTTTCTTCAGGATGAGGTGATTTTATTTTGGCCTCTTTTGACGGAAACTTTGCAAATAAAAGCGCAATTTACGGTGAGATTGCGTCCGGAAACCGAACAGGAATTAGCAACTAAGCTGTGGGATTCTCGATTGGATGAAGGAGTTTTGCGTAGTGTGGGGATGAATCAATCCCGTTTGGTACGGTGTATCCTTGACCTATTACAATTAGCAGCTTTGAGCGGAACACCATGCGAAGATATTGCTCAAGTCTTAAGTTCGGTAGGAGAACAACAAGATAATTTTACTAATTTAGAGCCGGATTTTGTTGGTTCTTTATTATTAGATTGGAAAGAATGGTGTTTGGATAAAGGTTTTTTAACTTACGGAATCATTACCGAGCTTTACGGTGAATATTTATTGAAGGATGATATTTATCTTGCACGACTTAAAAAGCGGTATCAAGCAGTTTTAGCGGATGACGTACAGGATTATCCTGCTTTGATGCGTAATTTATTCGAGTTAATCATTGATGGTGGTGTAGGAGCATTTAGTTACAATCCCGATGGTATAGTGCGTTTGGGATTGGGAGCAGACCCAATTTATATGGAAGGTTTAGCAAAATTTTGTCAGACAGAAACTTTGACCCAACCACCAATTTTATCTTTATCTGACATGCTTTCTGGTTCAATGACACAACTCGTCACCGAACCAATGACGCTGTTGAATTTACCTTCTGTGGTGCAGTCAATTCAAACTACTTCTCGTGCTTCATTATTGCAAAAAACGGCGGAAAAAATTGTTGAAATAATCAAATCCGGGATATTAGAACCAAAAGATATAGCGATAATTGCTCCCGGTTTAGATGCAATTGCTCGTTACTCTTTGATAGGAACGCTAAATAAATCTGGGGTTCCGGTGAATTCGCTACAGGATAAACGTCCTTTAATCGGTTCCCCCATTGTTCGAGCATTATTAACTTTGATTACCTTAGTTTATCCGGGTTTGGGACGTTTGGTAGATAGAGATGCTATCGCGGAAATGTTGGTAGTACTCAGTTATAAATCCGGTAGTAACTATTTTATCGACCAGGTTAGGGCTGGATTAATTGCTGACTTTTGTTTTCAACCCCACCCAGACAATCCCAATTTACTCAGCGTTGAACTGTATGACAGGTGGGATAGATTGGGTTACGGAGCCACAACCGCTTATGGAAAGATATTAGAGTGGTTGGAACAGCAGCGCTCGAATTATGAAAAACGTTTAATTCCCACCCCCGTTTCCTTTTTATATAGCGCTATAGAATACTTTTTCTCAGATGTGGGAAATTCCGGCTACGAACAGGTTGCAATTCTGCGGCAATTACTAGAAACCGCTCAACATTATTGGGAAATTGATACTAGATTAAATCAGTATAGTTCGAGTCAAATTAACTTTGATTCCCTAGAGTCTTCAGAAGCAAACAGCCAAGAAATATTAAAATACAAGCAAAACAAAACCAAAACCATCACAGAATTTATCGTATTACTCCGACAAGGAACCGTGACCGCGAGTCCTTATCCCATACGTCCCATCGGAAAACTAGCAAACGCAGTTACATTAGCTACAATATTTCAATACCGCTCCCTACGTCATTCCCACCGCTATGCTTTTTGGTTGGATGCAGGTTCCCCATTGTGGAACAAAGGAGGAGCAGCAACACTATACGGTTCAATGTTCTTTCTCAAAGATAGATTTGCTCAACCTTGGACTGCTGAAGATGAGAAAGTAGCAGAAGACGAGCGATTAGAAAGAATTATTCAGGATTTACTAGCTCGGGTTTCCGAAAAAATTTATTTATGTCACAGCGAATTAGCAGTAAACGGACAAGAGCAGCTTGGTTCGTTATTACCTTTGGTGAATGCTTCTGTGACAGTTAACAGTGAGCAGTTATCAATTTAGCTGGTTAGCTCGTTCCAAGACTCTGGCTTGGAACGCATTGTCAAGAGGCTCTGCCTCTCCTATTCTGATGAAGGCAGAGCCTTCAATCATCGGTTCCCAGCCAGAGGCTAGGAACCAGTTCTAACTGAGAATTCCTATATGAATATGCAGCGCTTAAATTTAACTATATTAAATTGGATTTTAGATAATTTATTAGCCTTAATATTTATTGGGAATAAAGTAGATTTAGATTTAGGAATTCCACCGCAAATAAAACAAATTGATTTTGAAAAATACCCCGACGTTAGAGGACGTGTAATTGCTTTTAATATGGCAGCTAAGTTTGATAGAAGTGTAGAATTAGTTCTATCTGCTGAGGATATCAATATACTTTATTCTGAAGTTTATCTTGAATATTTAAAACGACCTGTAAAATATAAAGTTTTCGCGGAATTGGAATACTTTGAAATTCAAGATAACGAAATTATTGTTTCCGAAATATCGCCATTTTTCTATTTCACTTCTAATAAACCTCTTTTAAGTCAGCGAGCAATTCAATTAGATATAGAAAACGGTAAAATTGTTGAATATCGAAAATGTATCACAATATTTAATCAAGAAATTGAAAACTCTGAATATCAGCTTGTTGAAAAACCTTTTTCATCTAGTCTAATTCGTTTTATTCTTGGTTCACAAACAATCGATGGTCGAAAATCTTTACAATCAATGAGAAGTAAAGTTGGAAAAGAAGCAAATCCTATTATTAAAAAGCTAAAGTCGATTCGAGTTAGGGATAATAAATTGATATTGGAATCATGAATTAAAACCAAAATTATTCAACACTTCGACTAATTTCTCAATATGGTTTTGTTGATGAGTAGCCATTAAAGAGATACGAATTCGACTCGTAGGAACCGTTGGAGGACGAATCGCTGGAGCGAATATTCCCGATGATTTGAGATAATTTCCGATTTTTAATGCTTCTGCTGCACTGTCTAACTGAAAACAAACTATAGCTGATTCTGAAGGTAATATTTTCAGATTTGGCAAATTAGCCATTAATTTCTTTAAATAATTGATGTTTTCCCACAATTGATTGCGACGGTGTGGTTCTTGTTTAACTATATTAATTCCTGCTAAAGCTGCAGCAGTATCAGCAGGTGATAGTCCTGTCGTATAAATCCAGGTAGAAGCGCGATTTCGTAAAAAATCAATTAAATTCCTGCTTCCAGCTACATAACCACCCAAACTACCCAAAGCTTTACTCAAAGTACCAACTTGAATTAGCTCCTCAGAAGTACAGTCAAAATGTTCTACGCAACCTGCACCTGTTTCTCCTAATACTCCGGTAGCATGAGCTTCATCGACCAGCAACATGCAGTTAAATTCTTTAGCAAGATTTAATAATGATGGTAAAGGACATAAATCACCATCCATGCTGAAAACGCTATCGGTAATTATCAAGCAGCGACGATAATTGTCCCGAACTTCCTGCAATTTACTTTTCAAAACTTCAACATCACAATGGGGATACTCAATAATCCCTGCACCACTGAGAATTGCCCCATTTTTCAAACTCGAATGATTATACTCATCCGATATAATTAAATCCCGTTTACCGACAACAGCGGTAATTACACCCAAATTTGTTAAATACCCCGAACTAAAAACCAAAGCATCCTCCGTTTTTTTGAGAGATGCAATAGCTGTTTCCAATTCACCGTGTAACTCTCGATTTCCGCTGAGTAATCTCGAACCAGTACTACCAGTTCCGAAATTTTGAGTAGCAGTAGTTGCAGCCTGAATTAAACGTTTATCCCCAGCCAAACCGAGATAATCATTGCTAGCAAAATTAATCACCTCGCGCTCATTTAAAACCACCGTAGCACCTGCACTACCGTGGATTGACTGCACCGAACGGTACCAATTAGCGCGGTGAATAGTTGCCAAAGATTGCTCTAGCCAAGCGTAAGGACTCATAATAATAAGGTTAAAGGTTAAAGGTTAAAGGTTTTAATTTATAACTCATAACTTTTAACTCATAACTCATAACTCATAACTCCTAACTATTAACCTCGCTGCTGCTCAGATGTGCGATGGCTTGTTTAATCCAATCTTCGACGAAAGCGTCTTTTGGTAATCCAATATCTTCACCAACAACGTGTAAAGCATAGCTGACTTCGTGAGCGGTGTAGCCCAAAGCTAACAAAGTCATTTGCACTTCATCGAGGATTCCGGGAGCGGGACCACCTGTAGCAACGAAGAAACCGGCATTTTTACGCCAATCAATCAACTTGCTTTTGAGTTCTAGACAAATGCGTTCGGCGGTTTTCTTACCTACACCGGGAGCTTGAATTAATAATTGGACGTTAGCAGCAATAATCGACTGGACTAACTCGGGTAACTCCAAAGTGTCCAACAAAGCAATTGCTGAAGCGCTACCAATCCCGCTCACACCAATTAAAAAGCGAAATAAATCCCTTTCTGCTGGGGTACTAAAGCCATAAAGTAGTGGTACCTCTTCCCGAACTTGGTAATGGGTAAAGACTTGGACTTCACCCCCCGAATCCGGTAACTGTTGAGCCAATCTTGCGGGAACTTGTAAATCGTATCCGATACCGTTCACCTCTATAGTCAAAGTATGACGATTGGCGCTTTTCTGGATACCAGCAACGATTCCTTTGAGATAACTAATCATAAGAAACCAAAGTGTTTTAAGCCTTCAATAATTCCACCTGCACAAACATTTTTCGCCAGGTAACGGTGGTCAGCAGGATTTTCATTATGCCATTGGATTAATTCTGGACGAGCGTTTCCCACAAGGATACCTCGTTCCTCTCCTACAGCAAATAAAGCAATATCATTGCCCGAATCACCGCAAGCTACCGTGCTTTCTGCTACAAAATCCCACTTTTGGCGGAGAAATTGCATTGCCTGACCTTTATCGCTGTTAGTGGGTACAATGTCAAGGTCAATACCACTGCTGTAGATTAATTTGACATCTAAACCACTCTCAGTGAATGCTGATTTCAATTTTGCTAAAACCCTTTCTGATGCAGATTGTTCAAGGAAAAAGCTGACCTTGAATTGACCTTGTTCTGTATCTGGCTGTGGTTTTAACTCGGAGAAATCAGCAGTTTTAGATAATACCACTTCTCGGTTCCATCCTTGAGAAAGTTTTTCCGACCAAGCAGTATCTGGTGTATCGCTTTTATCCAAATATATTTCAGTTCCTACGGATAGAACCAAAGCGTCTGGTTCCATAAGATTTCTTTCTTTTTTCAACTCCTGATATAAAACTGGGGAACGTCCGGTAGCATATACAATCTTAGTGCCATGTTCTTGACGGTGTTTGCTCAACAATTGTTCTAATTCTCGAAGAGCGTCATCGTCACCGACAAAAGTGTTATCTAAATCAGTCACAAAAAGAAATCTAGCCACTTTTCAATCCCCTGGTTAAAGCTTTGTCATCAAAAAGTTTATGCTGTTTTGGACATTAGTTGTTAACTATTAGCGGTTAGTTTTAAATTAAGCCACTTTCTATTCCACTACATTAATAGAAAAAATTATGATTTCTTCAGTTTTATTAAGCTACTTTTCGTTATTAAATCGGGAATTTTATTGTTGGTTAAGTAACAACGCAAACCCTATAAATTTAATCAGTAAAATACTGATTAGTGATTTATGAAACTTAATAAATCCGTTTTCTGTCAAAAATTTGAGCTTGTCAATACTTAATTATTTTCCTAATTTTAAGTTTTGATTATTACCAACTAAATATTAAAGTAATAAAGTATTTATCAATTTCATTAGTTATGACAGATAGGTATAATTCGTAATTCGTAAAGCAATAGAATTTGTAGGTTGGGTTTCATGACTTCAACCCAACCTACAATTATAAATTTTGATGGGTATGTCCTGTCGGACACGCTTCGCTAACGTAGTTGCGCTACTCTGCGAGAAAGCTTCGCTTACAGCGCTAAATATGTCGCATAAGAAGGTGAAAATGTAGTAGTTCATTTCATTTATTTTGATGGGTAGTTGTAAAAAACATAAAGGTTTTTTCTCCCCCTGCTCCCCTGCTTCCCCTGCTTCCCCTGCCTACCCTAACCCGTCAATTTTAATGCAAAGGACTAATGCTCCACCACATTAATTTTGATGGGTAAAAATCAATTTGATTGAAAATCGAACAATCCTCTAAAACCTCTTCCCTCTGCGTCCTCCGCGCTCTCTGCGGTTTTTTTATAAACGCTCTCGACCCCGCAAAATTAATGTGGCGGAGTACTACTACTTCACCA
>JBCBHT010000189.1:0-14119 GCA_038525335.1 Cyanobacteria bacterium J06621_15
CACCCTACAAATACCTAATTTTATATGTCCTATCGGACACGCTACGCTAACAGAAATCAAACCGGATTCCTATATATTCGCTACATTTATTTGATTGGTTATTTTGCAACCGATAATAAAGATTATCAAACCACTTTAATTTATTTTCGCAGAGCTTTAAAAACATGTGCAAACTAACCTTATGCATCTTAAATTATTCGTAATGTTCGTATACATATCCACCAAGCAAATTAATAGATAATGCATTAATACCTTCTTTTAATAAGCAAAAGAGTAAGTTTAAATTTGTATTTCACTCGAATTAAAACCGCTACATTTGTCTTATAAATAAATGCTTTAAGAGTAGTTTTAATTACAATATTTTTTGCTTATTAAAATAAAATATAAATCATTTTATTGTTAAAAGTTAGCTTGAATACCTGGTTATTTATCAGTTTTTATAGGACAAGGCTATGAACCATTTTCTTCTGTAGCCTACAATTACTGCTACTGATAAATGACAAAAATCAACTTTTTGTGGAAGCCACATTCTAACCCAAAGTTGCAATTTTCCTGGTATTTGACGCAATTAGGACTATTGATTTTTCCTTTAATTCCTTCTTTAGGTGCCCTTAATTTGATTATCGCTTTAGTGGTAACCTATCGAACAGAATATCGTAAAATCATAAATCGTCCGCTAAATTGGGGATTTACTTTAATCGGTTTACTGCTGATTGGGACGACTTTGTTGGCAGATAACAAAATAGCCGCACTGCTTGGTTTATTCAATTTTGTACCTTTCTTTTTGGTTTTTGCTGGTTTTAGCGCTTTAATCCAAACAAAAACCCAGTTAAGGCAATTGTCTTGGATTTTGGTAATAGGTTCGGTTCTAGTAGACATTATTGGAATAGGACATATGTATTTAGGCTGGGGTACTTCACTGTTTTGGGAAATCATACTTGGTTGGAAGTTAGAGCAGGGAATAAATCCAGTAACTCGTATGGGTTCAGTTATGATGAACTCCAACCTCTTAGCAGCTTATCTGATAATAGTTTTCACTTTGGGATTGGGTTTATGGATAGAAAACTGGCAAAAAATCCATAAGATTAAGCTTGAAACAAGTAAAATAACATCTAATATTCCTTCTCTTCCAACTCCTTTTATATTATTGACACTTATATTAATCGGCGATTTTACCGTACTAATTCTGACTCATTCGCGAAACGGGTGGGGTAATGCTATTTTTGTCTGTGTTGCTTACGCTATTTACCAAGGTTGGTACAAAATTATAGCTGGATTAACCGTTGTTGCAACTAGCATAATGATAGCTGCACGCGCTCCTTTAGCAATCGCGCAATGGTTTCGCTCGGTGATTCCTGAGTTCTTTTGGATACGTCTTCGTAATGAAGTTTATTCCGGTGTACCAGAAGTAACCCATCGTAAAAGTCAGTGGGAATTAGCTTGGTCTTTAACGCTACAACGACCTTGGACTGGTTGGGGCTTACGAAATTTTTCTTTTATATTTGAAGCAAAAACTAATTACTGGATGGGTCATCCCCACAATTTATTTTTAATGCTATCTGCTGAAACTGGTCTACCTACAACAATATTATTTTTTGGTTTTTTAGGATGGTTATTTGTTGCAGGTGTTCGATTAATGCAAAATTCCAAGTTTGTACATAGTAAAGAAGATAGGTTACTGCTTTTGAGCTATCTTTTAGTTTTTGCAGCTTGGCTTGTATTTAATACAGTGGATGTCACTATTTATGACTTTCGTCTGAATACACTTTTTTGGGTAATACTGGCTGCTATTTGTGGGGTCATATATAATTACGAACCACAAGACAAAAAGCAACAAAATCTTCTTAGTGGTTGTTTTATTGATGAAAATTATTTATTGGGTCACACACAATTAAAGCAGGAGAATAAATAATTTCGTCAATTTGAACCTATGGTTCTAAGTGCAAATTCTGAGGTATCTTGCTTCAAAAGTTAATAATATAACAATACACGCCTGTGACTGTGAATGTGGTTTGTCCCACATTTGTCACTGTTGCTGATTGTTGGGAAGATGTAAACACCCCTTGCGGGGTGTTTTTTTTCAAAAATTTTTTTAATATTTTTTATTTTTTTTTGGTTCAAATTAATTTATTTATTTAATAAAAAAAAGATAGATTTTAACAATGAAGTTTTTTAGTCATAAGTTAATTGGGGCTGCTTGTTTTTCTACTGTTTCCATCACACATTTGATTTTCTCCCAACCTGCTGTTTCAGCAGTTTCTTGTGAAGCAGGTACTATTAATCGTCATACGAATGGTTATTTAAGTTTTTGTCTTCTAGCAAGAGATACTAAAGTTAGAATCGGTAGCAATCAACTTGGCACTTCTATTTTTCCCTGCAAAGCCAAAGAGTATATTAATTTTACAGAAAAATCGCAGTTTGAGCGCTGTAAGCTTTCTGAAAAAATTAAAATTAAAACAGGTAATTCGGTAAGGACTTGTGCAAAGGATTATACTGTGTTGGTTTCAACTCCGGAGAACGGAAAAATATCAATAGAATGCAGTAATAACTAAATATAAAGCTGGTATATTAAACAACATATTATAAATTGTATTTGCCTGCTTTCGATATACTAAGCAGGTAATTTTATTATTACTATTTCAATAGATATTATGAGTCGAATAGTTATCACGACTTTGGGAACTCTTGGAGACCTTCATCCCATGATTGCCATAGGCTTAGAATTACGACAGCGCGGTCATCATGTGTTATTTGTCACGCATAAAGTATATCAGTCAAAAATTGAAGCTTTGGGATTTGAGTTTCATCCCATGCGTCCCGATTTCACTGCAATCAATGACCCCGAAGAAATGGCACGGATGATGGATTTGAAAACCGGTCAGGAATATATGGTGCGTGAATGGGCGAATCCTAGCTTACGAGAGATGTATGCTGATTTACTCAATGCTGCTAAAAACGCAGATTTTATCTTTTCAGGAGAAGGAGTCATTGCAACTCCTTTAGTAGCTGAAAAATTAGGAATGCGATGGGCTTCAAGTTCAATGGTTCCGATGGGGTTTTTCTCAGCTTATGACCCACCAGTTTTAGCAGCATTTCCTAGTTTGGCAAAACTTTACAAATTTGGACCTATCGTCAATCAAGCTATTGTTAATTTTGCAAAGCTAGTTAGTAATTCTTGGGGAGAACCGATTCGTCAACTTCGTAGGGAACTCGATTTATCTCCCATAAATTACAATCCATTTATCGATAGCAAGAAGTATTCACCTTACCTCGTTGTTGCACTATTTTCTTCAATTATCGGTCAACGTCAACCCGATTGGCTAGAACACACAGTGATTACGGGTTTCACTTTTTATGATGGTACTCAAGCTGGAGCAGATTTAAGTTCAGAATTGAAGCAATTTTTAGATGCTGGTGAGCCACCGATTGTTTTTACCTTGGGTTCTGCTGCTGTGATGGATGCTGGAAATTTTTATTCCGAAAGCATCAAAGCTGTAAAACAGTTAAATCGTCGTGCTGTTTTGTTAATTGGTAAAAATCCACCACCAAAAAATCTTTCAGAAGACATTATTGCTGTAGATTATGCTCCCTATTCTCAAATTTTCCCTAGCGCTACAGTAATTGTTCATCAAGGTGGGATTGGGACAACTGCTCAAGCTTTACGAGCTGGTCGTCCAACCTTGATTATGCCTTACAGTCACGACCAACCAGACAACGCTGCACGAGTTGAAAAATTAGGAACTTCTCGTACAGTTCCACGAAAGCAATATTTTGCGAAAAGGGTAGCGCTAGAGTTAAACGCTTTATTAGAAAATCATCGCTATGCTAGTAAAGCAATAGAAATAGGAAATATAATTCGAGCAGAAGATGGTGTTAGCGTTGCTTGTAATGAAATTGAGAAACAGCTTGCCTTAGTTTGAATAACTCAGATGGTACCTTGCCCGATAAAATATTATATGTATCGCTAAAAATTAGGATTATTAGGCAGTTAAACCGTTATGTTCTCAACAGATGATTTTGCACGCTACACTCAATGGTCTGGTATCGCCACATTGGTATTTGCTTTTATCACAATTTTAGGCTTTATCTTTAAGTGGGGTATCCGTTTCCGATTAGCTGGTGCAACTGGATTTATGTTGGTAGTAACGGGAGGCTTATTTCCTCTCTCTCTCACTCCTTTAACACGCACGGTTATCCCCGGTGCAGTACGTTACAAGTTAGTTTATGATAATGGTTCATCTCAAGCCGTAATTGCAACACCACCACAAATTACATCTTCAGAATTAGACGCAACTTTACGTCAAGCAGCTAGTGATTTATTTTCCTACGGTAGATTAGGTACAAGAGAAGATGACCAATTAACCATTCGCGCTCGCAGCATAGTACATCCCGAACCAGGACTTTCCCTACCGCTTTATTTAGGACAAGTCAAACGTTCCCTTTCAAATCGCGATGACAATGCAATGGATATTGATATCTACGAAGATAATTTAGCCAAGCTTACAACTTATGAAAGTTAGGAGTTAGGAGTTAGGAGTTAGGAGTTAGGAGTTAGGAGTTAGGAGTTATTGATTTAACCTTAAACCCTTGACCTTTAACCTTTAACCTTTATCGACGAATTTGATTTAACGCTTCCCAAGTCTCATTATTAATGACTCCAGTTATTGCAACTTTACTTCGACGCTGAAAACTTTGCACTGCTGCTTCCATAACCCAACCAAAATCACCGTCTATATATCCGATATAGTCGGAGGTTGACTTGAGAATGCGCTGTGCTTTCATTACTATTTCTCCCTTACTACCTTTGCTTAATTCTGGTAGTACAACTGGTTCGGTTTCAGTATTTTTTTGTTTAATGTCTTCGTTTGCAGCTTTCTCGTCCACAATAATTATATTTTGCTCAGAATCTTTCACTTCAGCGTTTTTCCGAGATTGCCAAAATTTACCATTAAATGGTTTCATGTTTTCCCCTAATTATTCAAAGAGGTTTATTTGATTAGTCTTATACATATATCGTAAGAACGAGCGCGAAATTACGAAATTGTTTTAAAGCTTTGGCACTAAGTGCATCATGTAGCTGTCATCACTTGTGAATTTACTATCTCTATGTTAGTGGATTAATTCTAGTTTTTCGATTTCCTAAGTGATTATTCGTTAACAATAATACTTAAGATAGATATATCACCGCATTAAACGTAGTTTAAACGACATAAAAATGTAAAGATATGTAAAATTTGCTTTCATAACTGACGATACAATTAGTATTTACCGGCTATCTAGATGGCAAAATTTTGCAGCCGAAATGTTAATTTATTTATTAAGTTATATGTCTAATCAATCAGAAAAAACTTTGTCTGTTCAAACACCCAATTCGTTTTTAACTCTCGCGGTAGCTCCAGCGAAAGTAATTCGCGGCTCCCAAGTTCTTAATCAAGCAGTTTCATCTATCTCCCGTTTGGGGAATCGTCCCTTGATTGTTAGCGGTAAACATACTTTAAATGTTGCCGAAAAGTATCTGGAATCATTGGAATCGGAAAATTTTGATTTAGTTGAAGCATCCTACTATAGTCCAGATTGCAGTGAAAGCAGTTTAGAGATTTTGCGTACAGAGGCTCAAGACCATGAAGCTGATTTAATAATTGGTATTGGCGGTGGTAAAGCTCTCGATACAGCAAAATTACTAGCCCATCAGTTACAAATACCAGTAGTTACAATTCCGACATCGGCTGCTACTTGTGCTGCTTGGACTGCGCTTTCCAACGTGTATTCCGACGAAGGAGCATTTTTATACGATGTAGCTTTGGATAACTGTCCAGATTTACTGATATTAGATTACGATTTGATTCAAACTGCACCGCAAAGTACTTTGGTTGCGGGAATTGGTGATGCAATTGCAAAATGGTATGAAGCATCAGTAAGTAGCGGACATTCAGAACAAACTTTAATAATTTCAGCGGTTCAACAAGCGCGGATTTTGCGGGATATTTTATTGCAAAAATCGGTCGCGGCTTTGGAATCTCCTGGAAGCGAAGTTTGGAAAGAAGTTGTAGACGCAACGGTGCTACTTGCTGGAGTGATTGGTGGAATCGGTGGGGCACAATGTCGTACTGTCGCAGCCCATGCAGTACATAATGGTTTGACTCATGTTTGCGGACGCGGTAGCATTCATGGTGAGAAAGTTGCCTATGGTATTTTGGTGCAGTTACGTTTAGAAGAAATTGTCCAAGGAAATCAGTTAGCTGCAACAGCTAGACAGCAATTGCTCAAATTTTATGCAGAAATTGGATTACCCCAAAAGCTGGATGATTTAGGTTTGGGGGATATAACTCTCAAGCAATTGCAAAAAGCAGCAGAATTTGCTTTAAAACCTAATTCAGATATTCATAGGCTACCGTTTAAAGTTGCTCTAGAAGAGTTAATGGCAGCGATGGTTTCTACTACAGCACCAGTAGAAGCAAGCGGAATTTCCAACAGTTTAAATACCATCAGCAATCAAAGCAAAAAATTCTCTGGTTCTAAAAGCCAAAGGAAAGGCTGAAAAAACAAATAGGATAATTTATTTTCAGCGATTTGACCAGTCGCAAACATTCCCAAATTTGTTTGCATAACTGGTATATTGCTTGGTGTACTGATTTATTGCTAATCTAACAGTTCAATAGCAAAATTTGAAAATGAGTTTAGACTGGATAATCCCAGCCCAAAGAATACAGAAACTACCCGCTTATCCATTTGCTCGATTAGATGAATTGAAGACAAAAGCGCGGGAGCAAGGTTTAGATTTGATTGATTTGGGTATGGGAAACCCCGACGGTGCAACTCCTGATGCTGTAGTCGATGCAGCTATCAAGGCTTTAAAAAATCCCGAAAACCACGGTTATCCCCCTTTTGAGGGAACAGCTAATTTCCGTAATGCGATTACTACTTGGTACCATCGCCGTTATGGAGTCAATTTAGACCCCGATAGCGAAGCTCTACCTTTACTAGGTTCTAAGGAAGGATTGGGACATCTTGCATTAGCTTATGTTAATCCTGGTGATGTAGTTTTAGTTCCTTCACCGTCTTATCCCGTTCATTTTCGTGGTCCCGTAATTGCTGGTGGTGAAATTCACAGTTTAATTTTGCAACCAGAAAATAACTGGTTAATTGATTTAACAAAAATACCCGACAAAGTAGCACAGCGAGCCAAAATACTTTATTTTAACTATCCGAATAACCCTACTGCTGCTACTGCACCCCGAGAATTTTTTGAAGAAATAGTCGCTTTTGCTCGAAAGCATGAAATTCTGCTAGTACATGATTTGTGTTACGCGGAATTAGCTTTTGATGGCTATCAACCTACAAGCTTACTGGAAATACCTGGAGCTAAAGATATTGGTGTAGAGTTCCACACCATGTCTAAAACCTATAATATGGCAGGTTGGCGGGTTGGTTTTGTAGTCGGAAACCGTCACGTAATTCAAGGTTTACGAACGCTAAAAACAAACTTGGATTATGGTATTTTCTCAGCATTACAAGCAGCAGCCCAAACTGCTTTACAATTACCCGATAGTTATTTAGAGGAAGTTCAAAAGCGCTATTCTACCCGTCGCGATTTCCTAGTTGAAGGTTTAAATGATTTGGGCTGGAATCTTGCCAAAACCAAAGCCACAATGTATTTGTGGGTTCCTTCTCCCGTAGGTATGAATTCTACAGATTTTGCCCTAAAGTTATTGCAGCAGACGGGTGTAGTAGTTACTCCTGGTAACGCTTTCGGTAACGGAGGTGAAAATTATGTACGTATTAGCTTAATTGCTGATACTAAGCGTCTTGGTGAAGCTTTGTATAGATTTGAGCAAGCAGGTATTCGCTATCACTCCAAGCCTGCTGTTTTTACTTCAAAATGAATATAGTTAATGAGTATAGTTGATTATTTATTCAATATAAGTTAATGCAATCTACTTCTGCCTCTGTTCCAGATGTTATTATTTCTGGCTTTCATGCTTTATCAGAACCCTTAAGGGTTAGGGTGTTACAACTACTAAAAAATCGTGAAATCTGTGTTTGTGACTTATGCGATATTTTAGATGTCAGTCAATCCAAGCTGTCTTTTCATCTTAAAACTCTTAAAGAAGCTAATTTAGTTTGCGCTCGTCAAGAAGGACGTTGGATTTACTATAGCCTTAACCAATATCAGTTTGAATTACTCCAGCAGCATTTAGCCGATTTTAGTAAATGTAGCCCAATAGTACCTGCATCTTGTTGCGAAGATTAACTTTTTTGTTCCGTCACTGTCTTTATTCCCAGCTTGCAGTAATTAGGAAAGTAAAATAGAAAAAATTGATGCTTTTCACCAAAATTCTCTATAAAAGTATACAAATTACCTTGTTTTATCGAAAGTTTTCAGTTTAAATTTAGGCATTATAAATGCCTTGTTACTTAACTGCTTGACATATCAACTTTTTTTGAAATAACCTATGGGTGTAAAGTGTGTTTCAAATCTCAAGTGCTTAGGCGCTAGTAAAAGGTATGGATACAAGTGTAAAGCAGCATTCGCGCCTAAATCCATTAGGTAGATTTTGTAAAAGAGAAGCTTTGGCAGAGGGTATCGGTACCTTTACTTTGGTATTCGCGGGCACTGGGGCAGTAATGGTAAATGCGATAAGTAACGGTAGCCTAACACATTTAGGTATCAGCTTTGTTTTTGGCGCTGTTGTTGCAGCATTGATTTATTGCTTGGGACATATTAGTGGCGCACATTTCAATCCTGCAGTGACTTTAGCATTTTGGAGCAGTGGATTTTTCCCCAAACGATTAGTTTTACCGTACATATTGGCACAACTGGTTGGTGCAGTATCGGCTTCAGCCCTACTTTTTATCAGCTTGGGAAAGGTTGAAAATTTAGGTGCTACTTTGCCGTTGAATGATAATTGGTTGCAGTCTTTTGTGCTAGAGTTGGTTCTCACTTTCATTTTGATGTTGGTAATTTTCGGTTCTGGACTTGACAGACGCGCACCCGTGGGTTTTGCTGGAGTTGCAATTGGCTTGACGGTTGGTTTAGAAGCTGCTTTTATGGGTCCAATTACTGGTGCAAGTATGAATCCAGCACGTTCTTTTGGTCCAGCTTTGATAGCTGGAATTTGGGGACATCATTGGGTTTATTGGGTAGCACCAATCCTGGGAGCGCAATTAGCAGTGATTGTTTATCGACATCTTTCTTTCGGGTTTCGAGACATCAAGTGACCGGTAATGATTATATCTGAGCTTGCACGTAATTGCTGATGTTTTTACAGACATGCTCCACTAATACTCTATAAAAGTGGAGTTACCTATACAAAGCTTATTTCTGTAGGCTAGTATCGGTTCATTCTTATAAAGTGGGTGGTATGATAAGCCACATCTTAGATTAAGGGAAAACCCTGCGGTAACAGCTATAAATTAAATACATGTCAAATTTTGACCATAAACCAAGAATATTATTTTTATATGGTTCGCTGCGAGAGCGTTCCTACAGTCGTTTGTTAGCAGAGGAAGCAGCGCGAATTATTGAAGGGTTTGGTGCAGAAGTTAAATTTTTTGACCCACGTGAATTACCGATTCGAGGTAGCGTTCCCGAGACTCATCCTAAAGTAGAGGAATTAAGGGAATTGAGTCTGTGGTCGGAAGGTCAAGTTTGGTCATCTCCAGAAATGCACGGTAATATTACCGGGATTTTGAAAAATCAGATTGACTGGATTCCTTTGAGCATAGGAGCAATTCGACCAACTCAAGGAAGAACTTTAGCTGTAATGCAAGTTAGTGGTGGTTCTCAGTCTTTCAATGCTGTAAATTCAATGAGAATTCTAGGACGTTGGATGCGGATGTTTACGATTCCCAACCAATCTTCTGTTGCTAAAGCTTATCAAGAGTTTAATGAAGACGGAACGATGAAAGATTCTGCTTATCGAGATAGAGTAGTTGACGTAATGGAAGAATTGTATAAATTTACCTTGTTATTGCGGGATAAAGTTGATTATCTTACAGACCGTTATAGTGAAAGGAAAGAAAAGGTTGGTAATAGGTAATTGGTAGTTGGTAATTGGTAATTGTTTGTTTTGAATATATTTATTAATTAAATATTGTTCGTAGTCAAGACTTTAGTCTTTAGTTTAATTTTAAAAGGTATATTAAAAAGTATATTATTGATTATTTATTTATTTTAAATTTATTTTAAATTTGTTTTTACAAACTTAGATTTATTTCTATTTACTTGTTATAAAATTCAAAAATTAATTCTTAACCAGGGGAATAAAAATGAAGAAAGTAATGTTTGTTTGTAAAAAGAATTCTCGTCGTTCTCAAATGGCTGAAGCATTCGCTCGTAAATTTGGGGAAGGAAAAATTGGTGTTACTAGTTCGGGTTTAGAATCAAGTTTTGTAGACCCCAAAACCGTAGAAATAATGTCCGAGATTGATATGGATATTAGCAATCAGGATTCTAAAGCTTTGAGCGAATTTAATCCTGAAGATTATGATGTTGTGATTTCTTTGTGCGGTTGTGGTGTTAATTTACCTCCGGAATGGGTAACAAGAGAAGTATTTGAAGATTGGCAATTAGACGACCCCGAAGGTGGAGAACTAGAAACATATCGACGCATTCGCGAAGAAGTAAAAGAAAGAGTAATAAAATTGATTGATGATTTAAGTTAGGGAATTGGGAATTGGGCATAGGGCATCGGGGATTGCTAATATTTAGGAGATAGGAGTTATGAGTTAATAATTATTGTCTTCTCCTTGTCTCCCCATCTCGTTCTTTCCCCGTCTCTTCTCTATATTGGTGAAATCAGTAGTCCGATTCCACTAATATAAAGTAGTAAAATAATAACGCTTTCAAAACCAATATTTGCAAAACCATATTTCTCGCGTTGTAGAAGTCCTAATAATAAAATTCCTGTCATTAAAATAGTTAAAGAAATTACAAAAACTTGATTTTGAGAAATAACAGCATAAATAGAACCGCTACGAAAAGCAATATCAGAAAAAGCTAATAGTAGTAAATCAAAACAATTACCGCCGATAATACCACCAACAGCTAAAGTTAGCGCTCCTTGTCTTACCGCTGCGATAGTAACTACTAATTCTGGTAAAGATGTTGATATTGCTGTAAATAAACCACCAACTAAAGATTCTGATAAACCAGTTTGAGCAGCAATAAATACACCTGCTTGAGCAATTAAATAACCGCTACAGGCTAAAATTACAGCATATAAAATAAACTCTATCCAAAGTCTTGTTAAACTAACATCAACCACAGCAGTTTCTGAAGGTTCGTCTAACTTAGTTTTTTCAGTAAATCTTGGTTTCCACATTGGCTTTTTTTCTGCTTGAGAAACCAAACGAAGACCAAATGCATAGGCTCCGATAATAATAATAGTTGCTGGATGAATCCCCAAAAAACTAACTTGTGGACTAGAACTAGCAAGTAAAGGAATAGCCAATAAAGACATTAGCAAAGTTCCCTGTATCAAATTGGCAATTGATGCAGCAGCATGTTCTAGATTCGCTTTACGATAGAACATATCAGCAATTGCTAAAAAAGCTGTTTGTGCAGCGATACCTCCAACTGCATTACTAACAGCTAATTCTGCATGACCTCCATAAGCAGCAGTTACAGAAGTGACAATCCCTGACAAAGAAGTGCTACCACCCAAAAACACAGCACCTACTACAGCTTCTCCCCAACCAGTAGCATCTGCTAATTGGTCAGCAACTTTGCACATCTTGGTACCAACCAAACCAATTACAATTGCAGCGATAATAAATAAACCAATACCAACCTGCAGAGATTGAATCACTAATATATTCCTCTGAAGACAAATTCTTTTTTTATTTTTGTGTCATCAGATTAACAAAGTAATTTAATTTATATATCCCCTCTAAGGTTATTACTTTAGGTAGTTGTTATTTTTTATAGTAATAGTTAATTGGTAATTGGTAATTGGTAATTGATAATTGGTAATTGGTAATTGGTAATTGATAATTGATAATTGTTCACTATTCAAAAACGTATTTTTGAGCAACTTTCCAATATCGAGAAAATCTTTTGAGGTCGATAAAACCGTCGTATTCAAAAAATGGTTCGACTTCAAATATTTCTAATTCTTTTGAATCTTCGATTTCATCACAAATTTTATCAAAACGAGGACTGGGACTATCTGCTGTAACAACGGTGTCAGCATTATGTTCTTTAGCAAAAGCGAGAATTTCTTTAGCTACATTTCCTCGACGAATTGTAACGGGTAATTCTAATAAACATTCGTAAATAAAAGCGATACGTTTAAGACTAATTTGCCATTCTTCGAGTAAATCATCATCCCAAACCCAGATAGCAGGAGTATTCGGATATTCGTCAAGTGCTGGATTTTTTGGACTGAGACAGTCACCGTGTACCCAGATGATTCGGTTAGACATAAGAATTTTAGATTTTGGATTTTGGATTTTAAATTATGAATAAGTTAAAAGTCAATATTAGGATAGAGATAAAGCAGATAATTGATTATGACAGCTACATCAACTATTGTTAACGTACCACCTCTTGAAAATGGCGACAGACTTACACGATATGAGTTTGAACGTCGCTATCAAGCCATGATACAGGTTAAGAAAGCAGAATTAATCGAAGGAGTTGTTTACGTGGCTTCACCTGTACGTGCGACAAAGCATGGTAGACCTCATGCTGCTATTATTGGTTGGTTAATAGCCTATAAAGCTGCTACACCTGAAGTAGATGTACAAGATAATGCGACTGTACGCTTAGATTCCGATAACGAACCACAACCGGATGCTTTATTAAGAATAGAGCCAGAAGTTGGTGGTAATTCCCGCATCAGTGAAGATGATTATATCGAAGGTTCGCCAGAATTAATTGTAGAAATTGCAGCTAGTAGTGCTTCTTATGACCTGAATGATAAACTCAACGCTTACCGTCGCAACGGAGTTAAGGAATATATTGTTTGGCAAATGTACGAAAATCGTTTGGACTGGTTTATTTTAAAAGAAGGTCGTTATATTTCCTTAGAAGCCGATAAATTGGGTATAATTCGTAGCGAAGCTTTTCCCGGTTTATGGTTAGCTGTTGATGCTTTACGAGAAGGTAATTTGGCTAAAGTTTTAACAGTTTTACAGGAAGGATTGCAGACAAATGAGCATCAAAAATTTGCTCAAAGTTTACAACTAAGCTAATTAAAATCAAATTAATAAATTATTTTTTAGAATTTTCGGCTAACCAACAAAACCTGTAATCAGTAACGGAAGTGCTATTAAGACAAATATAATAAACACAATTGTTCCGGGGTCGATTTTGATAGTATTTTTATCTTCTTCTTGGCTCATGTCACTAATTAGGGGAGAATTGGTTAACTAGATTTACTATATAAATTCAGCTTACCTTTTTAGCTGTTAGTTTCTCAATCCTTCTACAGATAGTTATGTCAATTCAGGTTTATGGTATCCCCAATTGCGGTACTTGCAAAAAAGCTTTTGCATGGCTGCAAAATAATAACATTGAATACGAGTTTATCAACACCAAGGAGAATCCACCCGGTAAGGATAAAATTGCAAGCTGGGCAAGTTCTTTGGGCTCTAAACCGATGCGAAATACTTCTGGATTATCTTATCGTGCTTTGGGTGAGGAAAAGAAAGCTTGGAGCGACGAACAGTGGATAGATGCTTTTGCTGAAGATGCTATGCTGCTCAAACGTCCTTTGTTTGTTAAAGATGATAATGCTGTTTTAGTTGGGTTTCGGGAAAAGGAAGAGGTAATTAAACAAAAGCTGGAATCAGCCTAAAATCTAATCAATAAAATCGAATTAATAAATAGATTGTCGCTGCGATTAATTGTAATACCGTTATCGGAATACTGTATTTAAAAAACCCTTTGAAGGAAATACGTCTTCCGTATTGTTGAGCAATTCCAGCAGCGACAATATTAGAAGAAGCTCCAACTAATGTACCATTACCCCCCAAACTTGCACCGAGGAGCATAGCATAAAATAAAGGTAGTACTGTTGGTGGTAATTGTCCTGAAAAATCTGATGCTAATACTTCTGTTCCCACCAATCCAACATTAACTAAATACTGTTTTAATAGCGGTATCATCGCTACG
>JBCBHT010000190.1:0-14004 GCA_038525335.1 Cyanobacteria bacterium J06621_15
ATTAAAATAGCTCTAACAAATTTATATTCTTATCTTTCAACCAGTCTTCTAACAAAAATATTTTAATCACACCATTTAAAACACTTTCATAAGTAACCTTTTCTTCTAATAACCAACCAGTCCAATAAACAATACAGTTTGCTTGCTGTAACTTCCAAGTTGATATTAATGCTTCGATTTCTGAATTTGAAAGGGAGTTATATTTTTTATATCCTTTGATAAAAGCTTCTATTCTTTCCCAAACCGGGGTTTCATTTCCAATTCGAGAAAAATGGTCAAGCGCTGCGATAAAATCAAGCAATCTTAAATCATAAGTCGCAAATTCAAAATCTATAACTCCGTTTACGCGATTATCTTTGATTAAAACATTAGGACATAAATAATCAGCGTGAGTTATTTGTAATTGAAGATTTTCATATAAATTAGGTGCAATTTCAATTACTTCTCGCAAAATTTTTATGAGTCGCTGTTGCTGAGGTTTTTCTAAATTCAATAATTGCGGAACTTCGAGAGGATTTTTAATTAAAGGATGAATTTTATTAAGTTCCCCCCATCGAGGTAGTTTTGCTAAATTACCTTGAGAATCAAAACTAATTAAAGCACGATGTAATTCCCCTAAAGCCTGACCTGCTACAAAAATATGATTGAGATTTTGACGATTTGCAGGCTGTCCAGAAATATATTTTTGTAGAGAAAATTTTAGTGATGAATTATTCTGATTTGTGATTAAAAGAGTTTCACCAGAATCTATAGGTATTGGTGCTGGTACGTTAAAAGATAAGTCGCAAGATTGTAAAAACGTTAATAGTGAATGCTCGTATTTAATTTGTTCTGTAGTTGTGGAATTATCGTACAGCTTGAATACAAATTTATCTTTATGATTATATGTTTCTACGAAAAAAGTCTTATTAACAGTACCTTGATTCGTCGATTGAACTTTTGGATTCTTGATAGACCATTGGCTGAGTAACTCAACTACATCCGCTTCACTAAAACAGTAATTCTTTAAATTGCACATCATAATGCACCTTACCGCGCTTCATCCTTCATAATTAAGAAAATGCTGCTTAATTTATCTTCACTCTCCCCGAAAGCGAGCATGAGCAAATATTTGATTACAATATTTGGTTAAAATAACTAAACTTAGGGGTGAGTGCAACAAAGAATCTAAGGGGAGAATTACTAGTTCATGGCATTAATTGAAACTCGCACCGAACCAATGGTGCTGAACATGGGACCTCACCATCCCTCAATGCACGGGGTTTTACGCTTAATTATGACCCTAGATGGTGAAGATGTTCTCGATTGCGAACCCGTAATCGGCTATTTGCACCGGGGAATGGAAAAAATCGCCGAAAACCGTAGTAATGTAATGTACGTTCCCTACGTGAGTCGCTGGGACTATGCTGCGGGAATGTTTAACGAAGCCGTTACCGTTAACGCACCGGAAAAATTAGCGGATATTGAAGTTCCCAAACGCGCTAGCTACATTCGCGTCATTATGTTGGAACTGAACCGTATCGCGAACCACTTGTTATGGTGGGGACCATTCCTAGCTGACGTAGGAGCGCAAACTCCTTTCTTCTATCAGTTCCGCGAACGGGAAATGATTTACGATTTATGGGAAGCAGCTACAGGTTATCGGATGGTAAATAACAACTACTTTCGCGTCGGTGGTGTAGCGGTTGATTTACCATACGGTTGGATAGATAAATGTATGGAATTCTGCGATTATTTCTTACCCAAAGTAGATGAATACGAAAAATTAGTGACTAAAAATCCTATTTTCCGTCGTCGTGTAGAAGGTTTAGGGGTAATTACTCGCGAACAAGCGATAAATTGGGGATTATCCGGCCCAATGTTGCGAGCTTCCGGGGTCAAATGGGATTTGAGAAAAGTTGACCACTACGAATGCTACGACGATTTTGACTGGGATGTGCAGTGGGCAACAGAAGGTGATTGTCTCGCTCGTTATACAGTAAGATTGCGGGAAATGCGCGAATCCGTCAAAATCTTGAAGCAAGCTTTGAAAGGACTTCCCGGTGGACCTTACGAGAACCTGGAAGCAAAGCGGATGCAGGAAGGTAAAAAGTCCAAGTGGAACGACTTTGAATATCAATATATTGCTAAAAAAGTTGCTCCTACCTTTAAGATTCCTGACGGTGAAATTTATTCCCGTATAGAAAGCGGTAAAGGTGAATTGGGAATTTATTTAGTAGGGGATAACAATGTATTTCCTTGGCGTTGGAAAATCCGTCCCGCAGATTTCAACAATCTCCAAATTTTACCCGAATTATTAAAAGGTGTGAAAGTCGCCGATATTGTTGTGATATTGGGTAGTATCGACGTAATTATGGGTTCCGTTGATAGATAATTTCATTTTTGGATTATGTCCTTACGGACACGCTACGCTAACGGATTTCGGATTTCGGATTTTTATCTACAATTCAAAATCTGAAATCTTTTTTTATGTGTGGTAATTGATGATCCACACCCTACCCTACGGGAACACCTGACGGTGAACGGGTGAAAATTGATAATTGGGTATAGTATTCTGGCATTTGACCTGAAATCAACTGGATGCAAGTCTTGGGTTTAGGATATAAGTTAAATCTAAAATCCAAAATCCAAAATCCAAAATCCAAAATTTTAATAATGCCTATATCTAGAATTATATTTTTACTTTTCTTCCCTGCTTGTATTGCAATATTATTAAACCAAGTTATTTTAGGTTATGAATTAACTCATCAATTATTAGCTAGTGGGATATTTTTCCTTTGTATAGAACAAGCTAATATGGCAAATCAGGATTTACAAAAAACTGCGGACGCGAAAGTAAAAATTCAAGATTCTCGTCTAGATAATTTTCAAAAAACCACTATTACTACGATTATTATTGAATTAACCGGATTTTATTTATCATCTATATGGCTAGGTGGTTTAATTCTAATTTTAATTGGGATTATTTGGTTTAATGTATTAGTCAAAATAAAAATTGAAATAACAGCTTCAAATATAATTATTCAACCTTGGAAGATAACAGACCGTTTAACGGTTTTAATTGCTGATGTTATAGGATTAATTTTAGCTAGCTTGTGGATTTTGAGAATTGGTGATTTTTGGATATCTTGGGGACTGTTCTTGATGGCTGTGCTTTACTGCTGTATTAAAATATTTTTGTTTTTGAAGTCTTTTAACTACGCTTGTGAGATGCAAAATAAATAGGAATTAAATGACAAATAAATTAGCAACGAAAAATAAGTAGTTAAACAAAATTAATTACACATTGTCATTGCGAGGGTCACTACGTGAAACGAAGCAACCGCAAGGGCTGCGATTACTATGTCCTATCGGACACGCTTAGTCTGACGACTCACTGCGTGAACGCTAACGCTTCGCTCGTAATGACGGTAAATATTTTTGTTGACTTACTTATAAATAGATAAACACAACATCTTAGATAGACCAAACTCTAATCTTTAACCTTTAACCTTTAACCTACAATCTCTTTTTATACTTGACCTATATAAAGGGATTTCAATCCAAAACTCAGTCCCTTTGCCAATTTCTGATTCACACCAGAGTTTTCCATGATGTTTTTCGACGATAATTTGATAGCTGATTGATAAACCTAATCCCGTTCCTTTTCCTACGGGTTTAGTTGTAAAAAATGGGTCAAATAATTTTGTTTTAACCTTATCTGTAATACCCGAACCGTTATCAGCGATTCTGATAGTAGCAAAATCATTGCCCTTCATCTCTGTAGTAATGATTATTTTCCGTAATTGCTCGCTTTGATTATTATTAAATGCATCTATGGCATTGCTAATAATATTCATAAATACTTGATTGAGTTGTCCTGGTAAACACTCTAATAATGGTAAATTACCGTAGTTTTTAATTATTTCAATATTATGTGGAGATTTAAGACGATGCTGTAAAATTAATAGAGTACTGTCTATACCCTCATGAACGTTAGCTTTTTTTATTTCAGCTTCGTCTAAACGAGAGAAATTACGAAGAGACAAAACTATTTCTCTAATACGCTCAGAACCCATTTTGATTGATTTTATAATTGTTGGTAAGTCTTCAATTACAAAATCTAATTCAATTTCCTCTATATATTCTTGAATTTGTTCTAAATGATGGCAATCACATTGCTGATAAAAACTAATCAACTTTAATAAATTTTGAGTATAATCTTCAATATGCTCTAAATTCCCATAAATAAAGCTGACAGGATTGTTAATTTCATGAGCAATTCCCGCGACCATCTGACCCAAACCAGACATTTTTTCAGCATGAATTAATTGCGTTTGAGTTTGTTTTAATTCTCTCAGAGATTCTTCTAATTTTTCAGCTTGTTTCGAGGCAACTTTACTCAGCCTTTCTCTAATTCTTAAGGCATTTTGTAATTGAACTTTCTGTTTAGTCAGTTCTGATGTTAACTTTTCAGAATCAGCTAATGCCGTATTTTTAGTTTGAAGTAAAAAAAAGAAATCAACAATTGGGTCATGAATTGCAAAATCTTTAAGTTTAATACCTGAAGGGGACAAACTAGCAGTATCAGTAACCCAAGGAGAACCAAGAAAGAACATTACTTCTTTCTCTGGTTCATACATCATTTGACCTTTAAATTGAATTTTACTAGGAATAAATTGGAGAATAAACATAGAGCGAGACTTTTTATTGATTGAATCAAAATCAACGGCTATATTGGGTCGCTCTATATAAAAAAATTGCTCGAATTGACTACCAATGATTAATTCAGAACCAATTCGTTGCAAAACTTCACCTGCTTGAATAATTTCCAGGTGACGATTGAATATAAAATGAAAAGGGAATGCTTTATTGAATAATTCTGGTGACAGGCAAATGTGAGGAGGAAGCATATGAATTTCATTGTTGTTTATACTTTACCAAAAATTCATCACAATCTGCTCCTTCATCGCGGCTTTGAGTTTGAGTTATATCAACTTCCGTGTCAAATCTTTTTCCTAAACCCTTAACTAAACCTACTACCATTGGAGCTAATCCTTCTCTGGTAGAGTGATACTGTAAATTTAAGGTATCATCTTCTAATTCTTCAGCCTCGAAAGATGGTGGTTGTAATTTAGGAAAACTTACACCAACACGAGAATGTAGGCTATCAAGGTTTTCTAGAAATTCTGGTAGGTTATCTCCAAACATATCCATCATTTCCCCATAACCTTCGCTGGACGTGTAATTAACCCAGAATTCCCCGAAAGCTTGCATAACTTCATGTGGAGACAGTTCTAAGATTTGACTAGCAGCTTTGACTAATTTGTGAGTCATATCATCGGGATAACCTTCCATACTCACAAACATTGCTACATCTATCTCAGCTTTTTGCTTGATTTCTTGCCATTTCTGTTCTCCGAAGCGACTACAAACCATATCTTGAATCGCTTTATTTACCAATCCATACATATAGACTCCTACTAATGCACCACTATTGTGTTCGTTCGATATTTATCAGGTTTTTTCAAAGAGAAAATACACCATATTTCTATTGGTGAATACTCAACATATTCAGGCTTGGCTGACAAAAAAAATTTTGTAAAACTAATGTAAGTTCAATGACCTCTTCCAAATCACTTTTTAGTCGGAAATGGATAACAAATTCTCAAATTAAACTTAAATATAAGGTGAGAATAAAGGCTTTAAAACCTTTCACTCTAGCGAAAGGTTTTCTTCAATAAAATAATCCGCGTTCGCGAACGGAGGTTTTTTAAAATCAGCCGAATTCACATTAAATTTTGATGAGTATCTAATCTTCTCTATAAGAAATCTTTTAAGAGAATAAATAAAAAACCTGATATTATTCTAACCCTGAATATTATGCTTAATACATCAGTATTTACACGCATCAATCATGATTATAATTATGCATTAACCAGCAACAATGTATTATCAGAAGATTTACTTTGTGACATTTGACGTTCAATTCCGTCAAAAAACTGTAATCGTATATCCATGACTTCAGTAATAGCTTGCTTTATATTATTCTCTTCTTCTGGTGTGAGAGGTTTACACTGTATTACTCTTTCTAAGTTTGCTGCATGAACATTGTCGATATCAATATGAAGTTCAAAAAATTTTAAGCTATCTTTAGGTAAACTTGCAGCATCGATTATCCCTTGATAAAGTTGCGAATACAAATAACTAACTATTCCTTCTGATGCATAACAGACAGCACCTAATGCAGCTAAATAACCATATTTTAATGGTATTTCCAAGTAAGTATTAATCAATTTGTGAGTTTCAGGAGTGACAATTTGTGCTGCTAAACTGTCATCATCAATACCTAAAGCACGAGTAAACCGACGAAATAATTCAGGATGTGACTGCTCTAAATCTCCCTCTCCCATTTCATCATATAGGTTTTCTAAAATAACTAACTGAGCGCTTTCATCGGGACAGCAAGATAAAATACCAGCCAATATACGATTGAAACTTTTGCAGAAGTTATACATTTGAACTGCTAGTATCTTTACTTCTTCAATAGAAAGTTTGTTAGTACCGCAACGCTCTAAAAAAGAGTGATTCCACAGTGGATGATTCTTAGTTATCTTACGTAAAGAATTTGAAAAATTTGAAATATCTGAATTTAAAAGTGTCATTTTGAAATTTCTATTGCTAAATGAAGTGGAACATCAAACAGAGGGCTAAAAAATGATTCGTCTAAAGCAATATGCTCTTCAGTAACTCGCAATTCTTGCAATACCGGCATAGTTTGAAAACCAGCATTTCTCAGCGCATTAAAATAATCTTGAAAGGTTTTATGGACAAGTTGTACCTTGAGTGAAGAACCATCTCGTTTCCAAATTTGACCTGCAAATTGCATATCTCGCTGACTAAAATAGCCTTTATCCTCCTCAACTTCAAAATAGAAGGGATAAGCTGGTTCTCGCATATAAGGAAAACACGGATGGGGAACACTAAATATAAATCGACCACCAGGACGTAAAACCCTAGCTATTTCGGTCATACATTGCTCAGTTTGAGCGGTAGTTAGATAATTGAACAGAAATACTGCAACTACTAAATCAAATTGACAATCATCGAACTGTTTTAGATTAGTAGCGCAACCGACTTCGTAATTAATACCAAAATTATCTTCTGTTTCTTGTAAGCGTGCTGCTGCAATCATGCTTTCAGAAAGGTCAATACCGTATACTGTAGAAGCACTACGTCGGCTTAACTCTCTGCTGCAATAACCTTCACCACAGCCTAAATCAAGTATATGCATTCCTGCAACGGGTTCACACATCTCTAATATAAAAGGACGTGCAGTAAAGTCAGACAGCGAACTTGGTTTACCTCTAATCCATTGTGCTGCTGTATTATCGTAAAGATTTTTTGTTAAGTTTTTATTACTGATAGATGCTGACATATGTATTGCTATGCTTATTCTAAATTTGCGTTAAATATTTATCTTGAATTTTGATGTTCGCGATTCAAAAATATTCAATGTCTAATATGCGAACTGTATTACATATATTCTAATAATCACTACCTTGACCTGATACGTGGATTTTACGTATTTAATTATGAAATTCAGATAAAAAGACGTGTTTAAGAAGCATTTACATACAGAATTTGAAAAAAATAAAAACTGTATATTTGCCGAGGTATATATATAAGAAATATTGTTAATTTGTAGCTGAAGCAAATTGCATAAAGGTAGAATATAATAACCGGATTCTACATCAGGATTGCTCTACCAAGTACAACTTCTTAATTTTTGGAAGCACTTGGAGACATATAGTGACAGCATTTAGTACAGAATTATCTTCTCGCAGACAGTCAGAGATTTTATATTCCCAAATTGGCGACCGTTTATTCAACGAACTTGCAGATAAAATAGCAACTAAACATCAGTATCGACTGCTATTTGAACATAAATTAAAGCCAGAATTATTTAAACAAATTCAATTCGCAGCAGCTAACTATATTTCTGCTTGTCTAAATAGCCCCATCATTCTTTCAGAAGCAGAAATGCTCCAAAGACTTCTCGAAGCTAGAAGTACTTTAGCAAACTATACAGGCACTGGTTTACTATCGCCTAAAAGGGAGCATACTTTAGCATTTAATTTATTTCAAAAAAGTGTTGCAGATGCTTTCTATCAATTAGGTGCAAATGACTTAATTGATGCTGTTGATTTACCAGTTAATCTACGTATGGTTTATGGAAAAACTAATCCAAATAATTTACGTTTACCATTTACCAGTACCAAGCTTCATAGCGATGTTTGGGCAGGTGTCGCAGCCGATGCAACAGTGGTAGTGCTACCATTGTTTGGTGATATTGAGAATATCACTATCGAAGCTGGAGAAATGCCCAGAGAAATGGAATTACCGTCAATGCGGGTAATGTCTGATTTTGATGAAGGTAAAGATGTTCCGATGGTTATTTCCTATCAAGAAGCACAGTTACAGCATGGAACAATGTATTTCAACGATGCTCGGGGATTACATCAAACCGTTAGACGTAAATCCGAAGGAGTAAGAATTTCGGTTGATTTTCGTTTTCGTCGAAAATTCAATCAAGAATACCGAGCAATGGTACCCTCAAGTACTGGTGGTGTTGAGTTAGATATGAGCGTACCCTATGAAGATTGGCTCAAAGTTGGTAAGGAAAGGTTAATTGTATTTGATGAATCAATAGAAGAAGCCAGAATCAAGAAAAATTCTGGTGGTTCCGTTCCTCTTTATAACAGAGGATATCGTCTCGTTAATATTTTTGATAATATTAAAGGCTAATTTATAAATTAGTCGATAAATTGGTTTTGTAATCAAGTCAAAGCAGTAAAATAAAGCAGAAGCTAATCGCTTCTGTTTTTTTATTTAAAATTTTATTTAAATTTTTTATAAAAAACAAATTCTCAATTTAATAAAATTAAAATAAATACAAGTAAGTTGTAACCGTAATTCATCAATTAAATCAATTCAAAATCAATGCTAGAAACAGCAATTCTTTATTCGTCATTACTAATTGCTCAAACCCAAAAACCAACTCAGCAATTTGTAGAGTTAAGAAATCAATTACAAAATTACGGTTTTGAAGTAGTAATTAAATTACCACCGAAACGAGGAGCTTATGGTTTATTTAGAGTAAAAGATAAAAAAATATGGATTAATCCAGTAGTTTTTGATTTAAATATTGCAAACCCTGTTTTAATTCATGAATCCGTTCATGCTGCTCAATTTTGTGCTGGAAAAGGTAAAATGCAAGCTTTGAATTTGAATATTCAACCTATTCGACCTGCTCGACGGCTTTTTTTACGATATAGCAATATTCACAGACAAGAATTAGAAAGAGAAGCATATGCAGTACAAACCCAGCCAAATCGTTTTGAACTGGCTAAAAATTTACTGAAAAAACATTGTAAAAAATAAGATTGTGGTAAATGATGAATTCTAATTTATATTTTTTTTAATATCTTTCCTTCTACCTATTCGCTTTTTTATTATCGGGAATTAAATATATGAATTAACATATGGATTTAATTCCTTATTCCAATTTCAACCCTCTTTCTAATTCCTAACCCTTCGCTTTAATCCAATTCAGTTTAAAATATTCTCAGTTTATTTCAACTTCAATCTATCCAGATGGAATCATTACCGGACTTATATCGAGAAATTAGCAACCGTATTTCAACAACTCCTCAAAACCGCATCACATTCGCCGAATATATGGACTTAGCGCTATATCATCCAGAACACGGTTACTATTCACAAAAAGCCACAAACATCGGAAAACAAGGAGACTTTTTTACCTCCGTTCATCTTGGTGCTGACATCGGTGAAATGTTAGCAATTCAATTTGTCGAAATGTGGGAGATATTAGATAAACCCGAGTCTTTTGACTTAGTAGAAATGGGTGCTGGACAAGGTTATTTAGCAGCAGATATTCTCAAATATATTAAACAAGAACATTCAGACTTTTTCAAAAGTTTAAAATATACAATTATCGAAAAATCACCTCAATTAAAACAGCTTCAAAAACAACATTTACAAGAATTTGATATTAACTGGTGTGAATTAGAAAAAATACCAAATAATTCAATCACCGGATGCTTTTTCTCCAACGAACTAGTAGACGCTTTCCCCGTTCATCAATTTGTTATAGAAAATGGAGAATTACAAGAAATTTACGTAACCACAAACAAACAAAGTGAAATAGGCAATTCTACCCCCTCTTCCCCCTCCTCCCCCTCTCCCCCCTCTAATCTTTTAACCGAAATTACCGACAAACCTTCCACACCAAAACTTCTGGATTATTTAAATTCCTTAGAAATTGACATAAATCAATACCCCGATGGATATCGTAGCGAAATTAATTTAGCAGCATTGGAATGGTTAAGTGTAGTATCTGACCGTTTGCAGCGCGGATACGTGCTAACAATTGACTATGGATATATTAAAAACCGCTATTACAACCCCAGACGCGAACGAGGAACCTTACAGTGTTACACTCGACATCATCGCCATAACGACCCCTATATCAACATCGGTCAGCAAGATATCACCGCTCACGTTGATTTTACAGCTTTAGAAAAAAATGGCGATCGCCACGGGTTGCAAAAAATTGGTTTAACCCAGCAGGGTTTGTTTTTAATGGCTTTAGGATTAGGAGAACGTCTGGCAAATTTATCTCAATCCAACCAACCATTATCTACCATACTCAAACGTCGCGATTCATTACACCAGCTTTTAGACCCAATGGGACTTGGTGGTTTCCACGTTTTAATTCAAGCAAAAGGATTACAAGATACAGAACTATCACAAAAGCTTAAAGGTTTGATTCAACCGCAGTGATATCGTTTTCAATAAACCATTAAATTTTATAGGGTAAAAGCTTTGTAATAAAAGTTCTTACTCTTATTTTCCCTCAAATGGTATAGCCGAATATCTCAAAAGTTAAAATTTTATTCACGTTGCATCAGTTACCACCAATTGTTGGTCTAACATAGCAGTGATTGCAATGCTATATAAACACAAACATTGGTAATAATTATGTCTACTCACGACTTATTAATGTTAATTGGATTACTCACCCCCGGAATCTTGCTTTCAGTGATGATAATGGTGACATTCGCTGCTGGAGGATAATTCAAAAAGTTAGGAGTTAGGAGTGAGGAGTTAGGAGTTAAGAATAGTGAGTGATGAGTTACAAATTATTAATTTTTCTTCCTCTCTCCCTCTCTCACTCCCTCCCTCTCTCACTCACTCCCTCCTCTTCCCCCTCTCCCCCCTCCCTTTCACATTTAAGATATCAATATAAAAAAGGAAAATTTAAACATGAAGGTCGCATTTCTGGGTACTGGATTAATGGGACAACCGATGGCTCAAAGGTTGTTAGAACAAGGTGTAGAATTAATTGCTTATAACCGTACTCCAGAAAAATTAGAACCTCTAAAAGCAGCAGGAGCAGAAGTTACAGAACATCCCCATCAAGCAATTGCTGCTGCTGATTATGTCGTACTTATGCTGACAAATACCGCAGCAATTTACACCGTATTGCTTTCCGATATGTCCTCCCGTAGCGTTAAAGGAAAGCAGGTAATTCAAATGGGGACAATTACCCCCACAGAAAGTAGAGAAATTAGAGATGCAGTAGTTTCCGCTGGTGGAGACTATATCGAAGCACCGGTACTTGGTAGCAGACCAGAAGCCAAAGAAGGTAAATTAATTGTGATGGTCGGAGCGCAAAAAGACCAGTTTAGATACAGCTTAGAATTATTAAAACATTTTGGACCAGACCCCATCCTCGTAGGTTCTGTAGGAAGTGCAGCAGCAGTAAAATTAGCTTTGAATCAATTAATTGCATCTTTGACATCTGCCTTTGGTTTGAGTCTCGGATTTATCCAAAGACAGGGTATTAAACCAGACGTATTTATGCAGATTTTACGTGAAAGTGCTGTTTATGCTCCAACCTTTGATAAGAAGCTACAACGTATGGTGGACGGGGATTACGCCAATCCTAATTTCCCAGTAAAGCATTTGGTTAAAGATACAGATTATTTTATTGAAGAAGCCAAAGAAGAAGGATTGAATGTTAGTAGTATTCAAGGTGTGAGAGAAATCCTGGAGATGACCATGAAAATGGCAATGCAAAATGAAGATTATTCCTCTTTGTTTGAAGCTATTAAGACAGGGGAATATGGGGAAAATTGAGGATTTGGGATTGGGGATTGGGAATTGGGAATTTTATAGTAGTTTCAAGTCATTGCTTATTAAATAATGAGCTTCGTGAGTGTAGATGAATTATTAAATCGCTATGATGCTGGGGAACGAAACTTTAGTGGAATAGTTTTGACTGGTAGCGAAATGACTGAAGTTGATTTAACCGGAATTGATTTGAGTAATTCAAATTTAGGTGAAATCTATATGGAAGACGTTAATTTTACTGGAGCTAACTTTATCAAAAGTTTGTAGGTTGGGTTGAACGAAGTGAAACCCAACATAATCTAGAAAAATCAACGAAATAATTTAATTCAAAACAATATTAAACACTCAACAAAGCAATTCGCTTTATTCAAGAATTTATCTTAGATAATTCATTTACAATCAAAATCCTGATGTCGGGTTACGACGCAATTTCAATTTATTTGTTTATAGTTTGTAGATTGGGTTGAGGAACGAAACCCAACATAATTTATAAAACTCAACGAATTAATTCAATTCAAAATAAATATTAAACACTCAACAAAGCAACTTGCTCCATTCAAAAGTTTATATTTGAAATTCATTTACAATCAAAACCCTGATGTTGGGTTACGACGCAATTTTAATTTATTTGTTAATCATTTCAAATTTCGTGCGTCTAACCCAACCCACTATGCAATGATTCCAAGATATTATGATGATGTATCACGGTGTTTTAAGATTGTAATTTAAACATTCAACATCTTCATACCGCGACAGCACCCTACAAAATGTTTCTTTTATGACAGATAGGTCTTATCTAATCTCGTTTATAATGAGATAATTACTTATTTTTTCGTCTCTAAAGTATATATTTTTGCTGAGATATTTGTTTTAATATAAATGCCGAAAAAAATTTTTATTTGTAACTATTTTATAGTATACTTTTGTCATAGATTGATTTTTTAATAATGGGAAGGCTTTGCTCTTATAGGTAATTTCTACTATTACCTATTATAAAAACCTAATCATCACCTATACTTTAATTATCTCATATTTTGACTATTTTTAAAACTTTTTTATTTGTAAAATGAATTTAAAAATCAAAAGATAATTTTAATTGAATATTATAGGTTTTGTTTTTGATTAATTGTTAGTTTTATAAGTTTTTATATATTACGATGGTGCGTCACGGTATTTCCGAGATTGTAATTTTGAGATTTAAGATGTTTGTACCGTGACAGCACCCTACTATAATCCATGAAATCAAAACTTTGATGTTGGGTTACTAACTCATTATCAATTACTAATTACTAATTACCAATTACTAGTCGTCACTCAAGATTTTTGGCGCTTAAGCGCAACTACGAGCCTATTTACAACTTCGGTAGAATTTCCGGTAATAATTGTCCGGGAACTTTAGATAAAGCTACATTTTGTCCTTGAATTCCTAACTCATCGTGAAAACCGCGAATTGTTTTGACGATATAACCAATGGTGCTTTGATGTGTTTCTGATTCTTGGCTCATTCCTGCTAGAGCTTGCAGATGATTATCTAATGCTCTTTCTAAAAATTGAGAACGAATTTTTTTATCTTCTGTAAAAATCTTATCTGTAGCTATCTGATAATTTGCTAAACCTAAATTATTATGAGTTGCAAATAAATCAAAACTTAGAGATACACCTTTGAGTGAATGAGCTAATGCTAAGGCTTCATCATAAGCCTCAATACACATCTTTAAATAATCTAATTTTTTGTGTTTATCAGTTTCGGATTGGTTTGCTAAATGCCAATAAGCAGTTCCTAAATTATTTTGAAAAATAATTTAG
>JBCBHT010000191.1:0-13957 GCA_038525335.1 Cyanobacteria bacterium J06621_15
TGCGTGTTTAGAAAATTTAGGTTGCTTATCTTCAGTCACGCCGCACCCTTACCTTTTTTGGAAGTTTCGGTTCGAGACTTTACGTGTTGTTTAACTAAGTCACCTATAACTTCGCTCATTGACTTGTTTTCAGCTACACAAGTCATTTTGAATTGAGTTTTTAATTCTTTATCTATATAAACGCTAAGTTCCGCCATACCTTGCGGAATATGTTTTGGCATATCATCTCTCATACTCGTTACCCCGTATTCTCGCATTTACAACGAGAAGATTCTACCACGTGTTGCGCGTATACTAGTAAAACGTGGTAAGTTAAAACGTAGAACCCTTACCCCGCGTGAAAAACAGCAATTTCACCGCGACAGACTCGTATACCCAAAACTAAGAAATAAATGAACTATGACCGAACAAGCAACGGACTATAAACCCGGAACCAACGGGAAATTACCAAATAATCCATCTAGGAAAGGTCGTAAAAAGAACTGGAAAGACTTGGATGTTGACCCACTAGAAAAAGGTTTTGATAGCTATCAAGCCGAATATATAGTAGGTCGTTCCGCTGTTCCGTGGTTGGGAGTAAAGCCCGGTCAATTATTTTCAAGGAATGATTCGGGTAAAAACTTATTCGTAAAAATGAACGATGGGAGAGCAATTTCTTTAGACACGAAACGAGTGATTGAAATTAAGCCAAGTCTACGACCAACAATGTCAGTTTGGTTGGTTACGAGTTTCAACTCAATATCTACGTCTAAAGCTGATTTTTAATTTATTCTCAACAAGCAGCTGTCTTAATGAGAAAGCACGTAATACCAATCTTTCAGAGTTCACATTTAAAAGACAATCGCACCACCGACCAAAGTTTTGCGATTGCCTATGAGATGTGTCCCGCACAAGTGAAAACATCAAGGATATTTTATCAATGAAACAATCTCGTAGAAGTAAATCTAAGTACACCCAATTGGAAATTTCTATCAATGGGGTGAGTATTTTGAAAACTGCCCACCAGCAACAACTTTTAATTTCTGCAAGAAGATATGAGGTGAGTACTGATGGGTTCTAAAATCTACGTCTGTGAGTGGGATAAGCAGCACAACTCAGAAGATTACACCCTCAAAGTAACTCCTCACGAGAGTACAGAAAGCGCTCTGCAACAGGCACAAAGCAGTACTTCCGACCAGCACTGCATCAGCACGGTTAACCCGGTTGGGGAGGAGAAGAAATGAGCGAACCATTCAACCAAAACCTTTACGACGCTTCAGTCAAAGCACTAACCGATAACGGTGTACCAGAAGAGTTAGCAGAAAAAGCGAGTCAGGTTGTCGCCTCGGATGACCCAACACAAGAGAATTTAGGACGGTCAACTGATGACCAAAATGCAGTGAACACTGCAATGAACCATTATTGGCAGAACCAAAAGGGGGAATAAATGAGTAATTCCGAAAGTGGAAATAACAACGGTAGCAATACGAATAATTCCAATAACCCATCGCAACCCGAATACTGGGAAAGCTTAGGAATCAAGCCGATTGTTGTTGACGAGAATGACCCAAACTATATCGAGAAAGTAACCGACCAAGTTACCGAACGCATTAACCAAGTTGTTGAGGAATTCAAGAAAGATAAATAGTGATTAAAGATATTAATCCTTACTTTTTAGCGGTAGCGGGTATTCTCGTTGCCCTTTACTTTTTCAATCAAAACAACGAATTACACCGAAAAATCAATAGCTGTGAGTTGCAGTTTGAAGGTTTTAAACAGGGAGTGCTTCATGCAAAGTGAGTCTCATTCGGACAAGATTGTGGTAGAAGTTCCGAACAGTTCCGGTAACTACACCCAACTACCCCAAGCAACACAAAGCGACAGATTAACCGAATTTAGGAGAGGGGTAGAAAACGCGATCGCCTTTCCAGAAAACTTTGGTGATGTGATTTATGAGTGCCTATCAATGGTTACGATTCCCGCGTTGTTAATGTCCATCTGGCTGCAACCGTTACCAGCATTCCTACGGTTCGCGGTTTTGTTGTTGCTAGTTTTTGCAGGTGTAGGAACGTGGTACTTATTCGGAATTCCAGAAATTAGAGGATTGCTAACTTTTAGAGTTTTTTTGATAGGGATAGGGGTGATATTGCCTTTACTCTCTTAAAAATCAAAATATTTCAGGGAGTAACTAGTTATGAGTGATTTACACCCCTCACAATTGCACGATTATTTAAGAATGTATTCTCGTGCCAAAGCAACATCATGGGGTTGTCTCGTTGCATCATTGTTACTGTTGTCGGTTGGGTCATTGTTAAGGAGAGAAGCAAAACAATACAAGCCTTGGTTATTTGGTGGCGCTACGGCTGCACTATTCATAGGGAGAAGCCAACGAAAAACAGTTAAGCAGTTAGGGGAGCTACTAGGAGATGTTGAGCGAATATCACGGTTTAATTTCCAATATTGGCTCAAAAATAAAACGGGACCCGCTGCGAACATCGCTGTTATGGTTCCCGCTTTTGATGCGACTTGGAAACCAGACAACCTACTCAACATCAATGATTTAGCTTCTATGTTGATGCGGTTACACGGTCGCGTTGTTGGTGGTTCCGGTTCCGGTAAATCGGTTTTAACTAAAGCTTTGGTGCGATTGGTAGAAGGTAACGTAAAAATTTACGACGTAGAAGCAACCAATAAAGATTGGAAAGGTTTTGAGATTGTAGGAAGGGGGGAGAATTGGCAATCAATAGCGGACGCTATGAAAGCCGATTTAAAGATGTTTAAGCAGCGAGTAGGGGAAGCAACATCTGAGGACAATGATGCTGGTTGGGACATCTTCAAGGGACAAACAGTTATTCGGGTTGTTGAGGAGTACCCGGACGCTAAAGACGAAGTTAATTCGATTGCAAAACCATTAACTCAGAAATCGGACTATAAAGGTTTAGCTGACGAATGGTGTCAGAAATTAGCACGTAGGGGACGTAAACCGGGTATTCTACTGCTGTTAATATCCCAGTACGATGGCGTAACTTCTTGGGGTTTTGAAGGTAAAGGGAATTTAATTAACTGCTTTCATGCAATCCGGTTGGGTGAATTTGCTGTTACCCATGCCAAAAAAGTGGGAGATGACCAACTAGTTAAATGGTTAGAAGCGGATTTAACATCTCGTTGCATGGTCGATAACCGTCCTTGTCAACTCCCAGACCGCGCTACTCAAATAATGATAGGTAATGGTGTTGTGGTGGATAAAATCGGTAACTCCACACCAACGAGTGATATAAGTGCGAGAGAAGCTGACAAGCATCAACTCAATGAATATGAACAAGCAATTATCGACGCTGGTAAAAAGTTACAGGGAGATGTCCTTAAAGCCCGAACGCTTAAACAAAATTCCCGGTTATTTGCTGATATGTCGGGAGAAGATATCAGATTGATTTTTCAATCGCTCGCTGATAGGGGAGTAGGGGAAACTATAGGAACTGGTAATTATCTTGGTTGGAAATACAATCAACCTGTAGACACAACGTCTACAAATCTATAACATCGCGTCTACACCATTAACACAAGAGAAATCACCACACCAACACCAACCGTGTTGGTTTTTTCTTTGCGGGAACCATCGCTTTTACGGTGTCGTTGCACTGCTTCTATACCGCGTCTACACTGCCCACATCTACAACACCATCAAAATCTCGCTGTAGATGCCCAAAAACCCTGCTATACAAAGTTTTTAGGCGATTGTAGACAAATCTTAAGGAAAAATAAAAAGCGCCTGTAATACTCATAAATAGGGGATTACAAGCGTCTACAGCTACGGGTTATCAATTCAATCGTAAATCACTTTTATAAATTGCTTTATATTTACATTAATCAGTAACTATTTTCTCAATCATTTTGTCGAGCGCTAGTTTGATACGCTCTTTCTTCTCTGGTCCTTTTACCACTTTCCAAGATTTTAGGATTTCGTCTTTTATTTGTTGCAGTTTGTGAGAATCTATTTTGTCCGGTCTGGGGGAATTCTCCTTATCCCTCAGACCCTCTATTCCCCCAACCGCACCTCAAACTCATCTCTCATTTTTTCAAGCATAGAGTTAAGCTCAGGCATTAACTCAGCCCTTAGAGATGCCTTTAATTCCTCTGGGTCAATATCTGTCTTACTATCAGTCTTACGTTCTGTCTTACCGATTGGTATCTCAACGCTACCATCGCTCAAAGCTTGGATGCCAGCGCTAATGATATCTAACAAAGTCTTAGTCCGGTCATATCCGTTATCGCTGTCTGTGGGGTATCGCTGCACCCCTAGCGCGTCTATCGCTTCAAGCAATTCGGGAGGACACCGGAAGTTCAAAAGCTTATTTGCCATACGTTTTATCTAATCTGTAAGACAAGTTTAACTTATAGTCTTACGAGTTTGTCTTACACATAAGTTTTACAAATTATTAGTTGTAAGACGCATAAAAAATTCATGTCTTACACACCTCGACAATAGTAAGACGTATATCTGATAATGTAAGACATAGGTGTAAGACACCTGTAAAAACAAAGGGCAATCGCCCCGACTACCAATCACAGCGATTGCCCATAACCCCCTTTAGGAGTTGAAAATATGATATCAAAATGCGTCCAATGTCCGTTTTTCAGGAAATCAAAGGTAATCAAGAGTATCGGTAGCTGTCAATTTCACGATTCTAAGGTGCGTGCTTGCGATAAAGCTTGTCCGAGCGTAAAAGCATTCTAAATGCCATAAAACTTAACCCCATTCTTAAACCCGGACGGGGTAATTTAAGAGCGGGGTGTTATCGAAAAGATGAATTATCGAGACCGTAAAATGATAAAAAAGCAGCGTGATATCCAGCTATTAGAATCTTCTTTAGAAGCTAAAATTGGAAAATCTTTCCCCACACTTGACTCAGATCCAGATGTGTTACAGCAACTTTTAGAAGATAAGCGCTCTCCTAATACTCGTAGGGAGTATGAGAAAGATATTAGGAAGTTTTTTCAGGTTATGAGCGAGTGCGAACCTACTCAAGATAAGGTGCTTGAATTCCTACATCTCGAACAGCATCAAGCTGTAATGGTTTGTTTTAAATATAAAGCTTTGTTAATTAAATCTGGTTTAAAAGAGTCAACTGTTAACCGTCGTCTTGCTGGAATTAAAGCTTTAGCTAGGAAGGGCAGACAGTTGGGGGTATGTAATTTCACTTTAGAGGATGTGCAAGGGGAGAAGGTACATACATACCGCGATACTACTGGTGTAAGTGTAAATGTTTTTGCTGAAGTTCTCAAACTATGCGACCGTACCAGTGAGAAAGGGGTAAGAGATTATGCTTTACTACGGTTGTTGTGGTCTGGTGCGTTGCGTCGTTCCGAAGTTAGTAGAGCAAATATTGCGGATTTTGATAACACTAACCAACAATTACGAATCTTAGGTAAGGGCAATGGTACGCAATACCAAACCGTAGATTTGGGTAGTGCTACAGCAAAGGCGATTGCTGATTATTTACAGGTTAGGGGTAAGGTTAAGAAAAGTGACCCGCTATTTACATCGGTAGACTTTTGTAATAAAGGGCATCGGTTGACGGGTGACGGTATTAGCAAAATTCTTAAGAAGTATTGCAAACAAGCTGGAATAACCAAACCAATGTCACCGCACCGGGTACGGCATTCCAGTATCACGGCTGCACTGGATGCAACCGACGGGAATATAAGAAAAGTACAAAAACTTTCTCGTCACTCCGACCCCAAAACCCTCATGATTTATGACGATAACCGTCAAAAGGCACAGAAAGAAATATCCGATATTCTTGATTCGTTAATTTAGTTGCAACTGCTGCATCCCGTTACTGGTTCTTGTATTTCCGCTTTATTTTTTCGCGGTTTTCTTTCGTTGCCTCATATCCTCCAACTGCGTACATCTTGGGACACCGTTAAACATTTCTCGTGACCAGTGTTCGCAGTTGTATCGTAATTTATTCCAAACTCTTGCTTCTTGCCGTCGTGACTCTTTTATACGCTGTTCCACGTGGCTAAAAGGAATAGTATCCGGTAAATGTTCTTTAAAAATCCACTCCATTGAGTAATCAACTTCATGCACATAGCCAAAGCCTTTCTCTACAAGGGAATTTTGAGGTTTTACCGTTGCTCCGGTAAAGAAGTGAGCGACTCTAAATCCTTTTTGGCTAGGAATGACGACTCCGTAATGGTCGTAATAGTGACCCGAATCATCCATACAATTAACTGCTACAAGAGTACCAACTTTAATTGGTTCGCCGTTGATATCGGTGATATCGGGCATTTTATCCAATAGTGCAAAATAATTTGACAATGCTAGTAACTGGTACTCAGTCGCCTTGTATAAAGCGTTTGTCCAGGTTGGGTCGGTGTCGGGGATGTTTTCAATGATGCGGTCAAAAATTTCTTTTGGTTTTTTTAGGTGGTTTATGAGATTTTTTAAAGAGTTAAAGTGTTGGTTCGTATTGGTTTTATGAAAATCTGTATCAATTTCTATATCTAAACAACCAGCAGCACGGTTGCAAATTTCTAATATTTCCCTATCTCTGGTGTGCTTGGCGATTTGGCTTAATTCATGGCGAATAGTTCCGTTATGTAAATGCTCCTGAATCTCAGCAAACCAACGCAGAATTTTTCCAGGATGCGATTTTGCTTTACTTATCCCCATGATTTAAATTTTTGCTTCTGCTCCTTCTGTTCCTTCTGCTCTTTCTGCTCTTTCTGCTCTTTCTCCATCTGCTCAATCAAATCTGGCGAAACAACAGGACATGACTTTACAAAGCTATGACAAACATTGCTACCAACTGTATTTTCCGATTGGCGAGATTTAGCACTCTCTGGCTTGGAGAAAGACATAATAATAATTCCTTGTTTTTAACGAGAAATCGTTGCTATTACTGTTTTAGTCCGAAGCCAAAAAAAGCTAACACCGAAGACTTACAGAAATTTAGATGAAGATTTTGTATGAATGCATCACACTCCGGAGAGCGATTAAGTAAATTTTTTTCAAGTTTACCGATTTACTTTTGCTCGCTTTTGTTCGCTTTTGTTTACGGTAATTAGCTCAATTCATTAAAATTACTTGGGTTTTTTTTGACCAAAGGTAACTGGGTTGATAGCCGAAACGTAATATTTTATATAAAATCCTGCTATCGCGCTTGTAGAAGCGCGATAAATATGATTCTATTTTTAGCAAGCTAAACTGCTTTTATTGACATCACACTGCAAAATTCTCTTGCTTCATCCAAGCAGAAATTAAGTAATGCAGCCGAACTTTTTTCTGATACAGATATTTTTGATTGGTAAGCAGATTTGATAACATCCCAATCACTTGTCATCTCCACACCCAATACTTCCCACCATTTGATTGGTTCTAAGTTGTACCAACCATAGCCGAACTCCCTACGCATCATTTGACCTAACCATCCTTTAGGTGCATTCTTTTTTGTAGATTTGAGAAATTGCAAGAAAATTTGTTCATCTGCTTTACGTTGCTGTGA
Organism: Cyanobacteria bacterium J06621_15; assembly: GCA_038525335.1. Lineage (GTDB taxonomy): Bacteria > Cyanobacteriota > Cyanobacteriia > Cyanobacteriales > Nostocaceae > Rivularia. Next base: position 7,488 of record JBCBHT010000191.1, read on the forward strand.
GTGTGGATTCCTACCGCGTCTAAATATTGCATCCTTATACCAGTGGTCGGGGGGAGTAAATTGATACTTTCTCCAAAACAGAAAACTTACCCGTCCTACGTTTTTACCAGATTTGTAAGCTTTTCTAAGCTGACCGCGTAAATATCCAAGTTGTTTTTTTTGCTCATCAGATAATATCTCCCCAAATTCAAGAGAATCATTATCTCCTAGCTCCTCTTCTCCCTCCCCATCTTGAGTAAATTCATACCCGCATTCGGGACAAATTTGAGCAAACTTTGGTACTGCTGCATGACATTCGGGGCATTCTTTGGTTAATTCAAAGTCATCATTTTTATTACTTGGGCATAGGGAGATAGGGTAAGCTTTGGTGCTGATACCAAGCCTGTGAAAATTACCGCAAAAGTCGAGTAGGAATGCATCTTCTTTATCTGGATGTAGGCGTAATGCTCTACCAGACATTTGTACTAGCAAGGCTCGCGATTTGGTAGGACGTGCAATAATTGCAGCATCACAACTACTTTCATCAAAGCCCTCACACAGGCAACTTACAGATGTAATTATTTGAGTAATACCAACTTTGAATCTTGCGTATATTTGTTCTCTACTTTCTTCCGAAACTTCTCCGGTTACGACTTCTGAAACAATCCCCACAGCATTAAATTGTTTGGCTAAATCTTGGGCTTGAACCACACCAGCACAAAAAGCGATTGATTTACGGTTCGGACATACTTCTAGAAATTTTTCTACAACGGTTGTATTGAACTCCTCATTACAAACCTTCTGCATTGACTGTTGGGTGTAATCTCCCCCGCTCCCTGTTTCCAGTTGGGAGAAGTCAATTAATCCTCCCCATCCGAAGTGCCGTGCAAAAGTTAAATGTCCTAATTCAATTAACTTACCTGGATGTGGGGCTTTGACCAAAGCTTGAAAAAACTGACAATAACCTTCTTTCTTCCGACTTCTCCAAGGTGTTGCAGTTAGTCCTAAGAAGAAGGTAGGGGAGAGTGGTAAGCACCCGTTGCTGTAATTGTTAATAATTCGTTGAAATATTTGGTAGTAACTTGTGGTATGACATTCATCAACAATTACCAATCCGATGTCTTTGGGTAACTCCCTATTCTGGATACTTTGAATCATTGCAATCTGTACTGGAGCATCCGGGTTTTGTGGATGGTCGCCCCAGATAACCCCGCTGTCAATATTGAAAAACTTCTTTAAGGTATTGGCAGTTTGGGTGATAAGCTTGGTGCGATGACAAAGAAATAGTACTCTCCGACCTTTACCAACCGAATCAGCGATAATTCTACTTGAGATAACAGTTTTACCTGCTCCAGTTGGTGCATAGAGTAAGACAGATTTAATACCAATTCGGAAGTAGTGGTACGTATCAGATATAACTTTCTTTTGGTAATTGCGTAGCGCAAAGCTAGCCTTGTTAGGCTTGTCCGTGATAATTTCCACTTGGCTAGCCCCCTTCGTACCTGACTAGCATCTCGGGCGTGATAGTAAAGAGTGCAGAAAGTAAATCAATCTGCACTTTGCTATCGGTAAGCTCCCAGATTTTTAATAAATCCGGTAGGGAATACACATCTAGTAATTCAACTAGGTACTTTAATTTCGTTTCGTCAAATTGAGACGCTATATCAGGTAAGTAAGTTTTGGCTGCCCAATCCCCATCTGGTGGTGTATTTGGGGGAGAATTATTTTTACTAGTTTTCGTTATATGGTATCTATTAACCAAAACTAGTAAGAATTCTCGCAGTTGTGAGATGCGTTGTTGAGACACATTGCAAAGTTGGGCGATCGCACTTTGAGTTATCTTCTCCCCCTTCTCCTTGAGATGCTGCACTGCTTTCTCAATCGCCAGTTTTAATCGCTCAATCTTAGATGCAGCATCAGGTGTAATAGCTGATGCTTGCACCAGAGTAACTGGAGTATCCAAGGGATAATCACCAAGCACATACACCTTAAATTGATTATCTGGATATCTGTCCGAGCGGTTCCGTCCTATTGCTTGGTTGATAGTTTCTAAGATTCGGTGCCGTAGGAAATCAGCGAAATCATTATCACTAGATACTTCATAATCGAAGTAACGGTGTATTCCTTCTGGTAATTGGTTGGTTACTTCAATCGGTTGTTTAATCGCTTTCGTACCAGCTTCAGGTGTGCGATTGTGGATACAGGTAAATTCAGCTTTGAGCGCTTCTAAGTTAGGTGTGGGGATACCATCTAAGATTATATTCGGCACTCCTTCTAAGTCATTACTCCCCCTAGAATCGACGAACCACTGGTACTTGCTACCGTTCTTTTTAAAACTGATAACCTCGTAGCTTTCCCCCTTCTCCTCACATTGGTTGGTCAGTTCCGTTATCACAGCTTCACCGCGTCGCTGTTGGTCATCTCCCCTGGATATCCCCATCCTCCCTAGTCCACCAACTTGAATTACTTCTAAGTTGGTTGGTTTATCAGCTTTTTGCTCGCATCTGAATATCTGAGTGTAGGGAATTATTAGTAGTTGCGCTAAATCAATTAATCGTCCGGTAGCATCCAGGAAAATGTTCTTCTTAGCAGAAGCAGCAATTCCTGCAAGTCTGCTGTTGGGAGTAGTGATAGTTAAGTTATTGAAATCACAAGATATATACCCGGTACAATCGCCTTTTAATATTTCCAGCAGTGGTAAAATCCATTGCTTCAATACCGATTGCTTTACCTTGTCAGCGGTTTCGTTATCGCGTTTCTGAAACTTCTTTCTTACTCCGGCTGGTAAATTATCAATATCTTCTCCGTATTCCTTAACGGGATTGAGTACGGATAAATCTGGTACGGTCGCTTCTGCAACTTTGGCTAAATCAATGCTTTCTGGAATTGGTAATAACTCTTTCAGATGCTCAAAATTCCAACCATATCGCGTTGGGGCTTTCTCTCCTTTGGTAAGCAGTGATTTGATTTTGGTTAGTAGTGGTTGCAGTTGTTGTAGTAGTTCAAAGTTGTCGGTAGCGAGCGTAGCTATCATCATATCTACGTCTCGTACCGTTACCTGGACTTCATCAAAATTCTTAAATAGTTCCGACCACTCTTCCCAAATTAAAACTGAATCGGAGTAATCAAAATCTTCTCCTGGCGACGGTAAGCTTTGGGGATGGGATATGATTCGGGAATTGCCAAAAGTTTTGGCTCGGTCGTTTAGGTACCCGAACAGATGCCCACCTTTACAAGCTTCTAGGTAAGCACAGTTGTTGCAAGCAATGTTTGCGCTATAAGCACTTTGAATATTAGCTGTAGCGAGTGCTTGGATTGTATCTGCTCTTGCACAATTGGGTGGTACTGCTGCACCTTTTCCCCCATCCTTCTTACGTCTCAGTTTATCTTTATCATCTCGAATTAAACCTTTGTGCCGTCCTTCTAGGTGTGCCCAATCTTTTTGTAATGTGGGTGTTGTTGGGTTACGGGAATCGTTGCTGATATAAAATATCTTCTCGCAATCAAAATCACTTGGCTGTAAGCTACCTGCATCATAGCTTTTACCGCTACCAGTACCAGAAGAATCAAAGATATATTTGCTCGGTGAATTAATCCAAGTGGATTTGCGATCGCCTTTTTCATAAATATGAGTTGGGGTAGTGATTAGTGGTGATTGCTGTTGCTCTCCCTGCTCCTCCGGTTGTTTACCAAAGCCCCACGGTTGTTTCTTTTTAGAGAATCTTTCTTTTAGTTTGGGTGCTAGGTCTAGAAGTTGTTTAAATGTGTACGCTGATTTCCATTTTTCGCGAGTTACGGTTTTTTCTAGTTTCCCATCTTGGTTGTAAGCTTTGGGTTCAGATTCAAACTGTTGTTGGTTCTGGGGAAACTTAAACCCATACTGTTTAGCAATATGGAATAACGTACCAATGCTAATACCGTTACGTTCCCTAAAACTTCGGAACTTAGCAGCAACATTCCAAGTAGTGCCTTTAATGCTCGGACTCCAGCGTTCTGCGATGGCTTGCCCTTCTGCTGCACCATAGTAACTATTGAGTGCCATCAATACTTTGAGGCACTCATCATAATTGCCGCTACCGGGTTGCCGAGGGGGAATGTAGCTCAAAGCCTGCTGAATCAGCGCGTCGATATCCCATCCCTCAAATTCGGCACGGTCGCGTAGTTCGACGTTGCGCTTCTCAATATCAGCTATTCGTTGCTGATATTCCAGCTTTTCTCGTTCGGCTGTGGCGATTGCTTCAGTTACCCACTCCGCTGGTAAAGTAACGTTGGGTTGCACCAACGGGAACGAAGCTTCGGTACTTCCATAAAATACTCTTGATGCATCCTTACACGCGGGGTCGTGGGGGAGATGCTTCATTAAGTACCGGGTTAATACCTCTACGATTTCGTACCCCGGTACAAACTCCGGTAATAGGAATACTAATCGGAACTTATGCCAATCAGTTTTATGGCTCGCAGTAGTGTAGATTAAAGCGCAATATTGTTTGATAAACGGATGCGCCAACGCTTCATCTAAAGTGAGTTGATGCTCGTAGCACTTCTCCCCACTGGCATCTTTACCCGAATTATCGATATCGAGTAGCACCCATTGCGAACCAATTACATTAGATTTTTTACGCCATTTACCACCCAAGTTACCAGCACACAAAGCATGACCCGCTTTTACGTGGCTGATAACGTCGTGTATCGTTCCTTTCTTATCTCGGAAGTTTTCTGCTAATTTTTTAAAATCCCAGTTCTTATCGCGTCCTGTGGAGTTCGCTGCGAACTTAAAATGGCGTGGGGTTATCATCTCGCACCCCCAATTGCCTGAATTGACGTAATTACGGTATCGGAAGATTGATTTTTAAGGGCTTTTTGGGATACAATGGCACTATAGAATTTTTTCTGATAGCGCCGCTGCCCTGTCAAAGTCGCGGCGTTTGTCATTTGGATAACTCCGTTTTAAGTTTTCGGAGCAATTCCAAGAAATGTTATCTACGCTTCCCACAAAACCACAAATATTGCTACCCTTAAATTAATTAATTTTAAATAGATGAGTGCTGGTTAGGCACTTACTGGGATTTTGCGACTGGTAATCGCCTCTGTGAATGGCTAATGCTTAAGGCTAACAATATTTTGTTTGGTGAGAAGCAGCTATTACAATTCCTGAAATTGCCTAATTAGTCTTTTTCTTCTCAAACAAAACTGTTCAATAATAAAATTCAATCTCATATACAACTCTTTAGTTCTGCATTTACGCTGCTATATTTTCGGATGTAAGTTCCGAGATAGCTTCATTATCCTCCAAATAATCACATATATATGCTTTCGCCGAAGTTCGTAAAATCTCGCTTACCGAAGATTGTTCGGCTTCTGCAATTTTTTTAAGTAAATCTATTTCTGCTTCCGACATTCTAAAAGGTACAGTTATAGGAAATTTTGGCATTTTCAGCTTCGGTTTAAAAAGTGCAATACTTAATAATTATTATTGCAATCGCATACTGAATCTTCAGTATTCTATATTTCATTAAGTATCTTTTAAAGAAAAAATCTTTAAAAATTGATTGCGATCGCGTTTTCGATCCGTCGATCTGCATTCTCCCATAAAAAAACAGTATTGCGGATCGAATTATTCCCCTACATATGCTTTATGAAAAAGTTTTATTACTGGCTATAACAAGTAGCAAATAATCGGAGAAAAAATCGTAAATACCGAAGCAGCAAATTACACACAAAATCTATCTTTTCTAAATGGATCGATAGTTTAGAAAAAAATGTGCAGCCCTATTCCCCAGAATTTTAATGTTAGGGAATAGGGATAAGTAATATTGTTTGAATTTTTTTTGAAACTCTCTAACTTTACCTCCACAGATTGTGTAAAATTTTGATTTTTAATAATTACTTCACTTCTTGCAATTGATGCGGAACGTTCATTTTGGGTAATGGCTCTAACGGAGCTTCTACGGGAGAGTATTTGCAATAGCAGATGACAATTGATTCAAATTCCGCATCTGTTGGTGACTTATATTCTTCTACCTTGATTACTTCCCAATCACCAACGCGACTGTGAGTACTAGCTTCAGGGAATTGTGAATCGGCAAATTCATCAATTTTGTAAAATTGTCTTACTCTGTACCCCACTTCTGGTGATGGGTTATTAGAAGAATCAAAGTATTCTGCAAGAATGTCTGTAGCTGCTTTTGTATGCGCTAGCAATCGGTTTTCTGCTCCTTGTTCTTCTCTCCAATCCGCACGAAAAATAATATATTTTCTGCCCATTGATTATTTCTCCTTTTGGTAATCGGGGAATTCGGTTTCGCCTTCAAATACGCAATTCCACTTCAGTACTTTGTCACCAGTTGGCTCTATTCTTATTAACCTCCATCCATATTTTTCTTGCATTTGGTAACATCTCCACTTTCCTGTTACTGCGTGTTTAGAAAATTTAGGTTGCTTATCTTCAGTCACGCCGCACCCTTACCTTTTTTGGAAGTTTCGGTTCGAGA
>JBCBHT010000192.1:0-13887 GCA_038525335.1 Cyanobacteria bacterium J06621_15
TAGAGCGTAATACCTCATGACGCTGAATTATTTGATTGAGACTTTTTTGTAAAGCAATAATATTAAGAGAACCTTTCCCCAGAACAAAAGCGTCAACTACTAGCAAAACTGCTCCAAGAAAAAGCTAACAAACCTCAAAATTTTCCTTTATCTTTCGCTCAAAAAAGACTGTGGTTTCTCGATAAACTACAGCCAGAATCATCAGCATATAATATTCCTGCTGCTTTACGTTTAAATGGTTCTCTTAATATTATTGCTTTACAAAAAAGTCTCAATCAAATAATTCAGCGTCATGAGGTATTACGCTCTAGTTTTACGGTAATTAAAGACGAGCCGATACAGCAAGTTTTTCCTAAACTAAAATTAAATCTTCCATTAATTGATTTACAAGCATTACCAACTCCGCAGCAAGAACAACAGGTAAAACAGTTAATTAAACAAATATCTACAAAACCATTTGATTTATCTAAAATTCCTTTATTCCGAGCAAAATTAATCAAATTAAATGCAGAAGAAAATGTGTTGTTATTCACAATGCATCACATTATTTCGGATTATTTTTCGATGCGATTATTAATCCGAGAACTTGCGACAATTTATCAATTTTTAATTAAAGGAGAAACACCACAATTACCAAAATTAACCGTTCAATATGGTGATTATACAACTTGGGAACAAGAATGGTTAAAAAGTGAAAAACGCGCTACTCAATTAGAATACTGGCAGAAAAATTTAGCGAATTATCCACCTTTATTAAATTTACCTACCGACTATCCCCGTCTCCCCGTACAAAGATTTCGTGGTGCTAGAGAATCTTTCGCTCTTTCCCCAGAGTTATCAAATTCTCTCAAAAATCTCAGTCAAGGTCAAAACACTACATTATTCATGACCTTGCTTGCAGCTTTTAAAATATTACTCTATCGCTACAGTAATCAAGAAGATATATTAATTGGTTCTACGATTACAAATCGAGAGAATCGCGCTGAAATTAGCAATTTAATTGGTTTATTTGTTAATAACCTCATCTTCCGTACCAATTTATCAGGTAATCCCAGCTTTACCAACTTCCTCCAACAGGTTCGAGAAGTCACATTAAACGCATATGCTAATCAAGATTTACCTTATGAGTATTTGGTAGAACAGCTACAACCGGAACGTAATCTTAGCTATAATCCATTGTTTCAGGTGATGTTCATTCTTCACAACACACCCACACAAACCATAGATTTATCTGGATTATCGTTAAACTATCTCGAACCAGAACACGAAACCTCCAGATTTGATTTGAGTTTGGATATGTACGAAACAGCTTCAGGTTTGACGGGGATTTTTGAATACAACACCGATTTATTTACGAAATCAACAATTGAAAGAATTATTGGTCATTTTCAAACCCTTTTAACAGCAATTGTCGCGAATCCAGAACAAAATATTTGCGAGCTACCTTTATTAACACCGGAAGAAGAACAGCAATTACTGGTTGAATGGAATGATACGAGTTGTGATTATTCAAAGCTTTGTATTCATCAACTATTTGAAATACAAGCACAGAAAACACCGAATAAAATTGCAGTTGTGTTTGAATCGGAGCAGTTGACATATAAAGAGTTAAACGAAAAAGCAAATCAACTTGCTCGTTATTTACAGTCGGTTGGTGTGGGAAGAGAAACCAGGGTAGGGATTTGTTTAGAACGTTCCGAGAAAATGCTGGTGGGATTATTGGCTATTTTGAAAGCTGGTGGGACTTATATTCCTTTAGACCCAGGTTTTCCCGAAGAACGTTTGAGGTTTATGGTGGAAGATTCGGGGGTGGGTTTTTTAGTCATGGATTCAGGAACCTCACCCCTAACCCCTCTCCTTATTAAGGAGAGGGGAACAGGAGAAGAAACCTCACTTGTTGATAAGGAGAGGGAAAAAGAATCCAAAACCCCTCTCCTTGACAAGGAGAGGGGTGATAAAGCTGTGCTTTATCGGGGTGAGGTCATTAATGTTGATAACGACTGGGAATTTATTGAAAAACAATCTTGTGAAAATCTACCAGTTCAAACAACCCCGGAACATTTAGCCTATATTATCTACACTTCGGGTTCCACGGGTAAACCAAAAGGAGTACAAATTTCGCATTCTGCTTTGGTTAACTGTCTTGAATCAATGCAGAAAAAACCGGGAATCACGTCAAATGATATTCTATTATCAGTAACTACACTATCTTTTGATATTGCTGGATTAGAATTATATTTACCATTAATTACAGGTTCGCGTTTAATAATTGCTAGTAGAGAAACAGGGACTGACGCAAAACTTTTAAAACAAAGTTTAGTAGATAATCAAGTAACAATAATGCAAGCAACTCCAGCAACTTGGAGATTATTGTTAACAGCAGGATGGTCAGGAAATCAAGATTTAAAAATTCTTTGTGGTGGGGAAGCTTTAGATACAAACATTGCAGAAGAATTACTTCAGCGTAGTAAAGAAGTATGGAATTTATACGGTCCGACGGAAGCTACTATTTGGTCATCAACAGCTGAATGTAGAGACGTTATACATAACGTCTCATCGAATGTCCCTACATCTGTTTCCATTGGAAAACCAATTAATAATACCCAATTCTACGTTTTAAATGATTATTTACAACCCGTTCCGATTGGTGTTCCAGGACAATTACATATTGGTGGTGCAGGATTAGCAAAAGGTTATTTAAATAAACCACAATTAACAGCAGAAAAATTTATTAATAATCCATTTTATTTTTCTACCCCCTCTGCTCCCTCCGCTCCCTCTGCTCCCTCTGCTCCCTCTTCCCCCTCTACCCCCTCTTCCCCCTCTTCCCCCTCTTCCCCCTCTAAAATTTACAAAACCGGAGACTTAGTACGCTATCTACCCGATGGAAATTTAGAATATCTAGGAAGAATTGATTATCAAGTTAAGTTACGTGGTTTTCGGATTGAGTTAGGGGAAATTGAAAGCGTTTTGAGTCAACATCCATCGGTTAAACAAGCGGTGGTAACTTTATATCAAAATAATAATGATGAAAAATTAATTGCTTATTTAGTTCAGTCGTCAGATGTCTCTCAAACTGATTTACGGCAATTTTTACAGGTCAAGTTACCTGTTTATATGATTCCTTCTAGCTATATAATCTTAGAAGAATTACCTCTGACACCAAATCGTAAGGTTGATAGAAAAGCTTTACCAAATCCAGAACAAATTCATATTCAAGAAAGAGATTTTGTTGCTCCTCGTAATCGGGTTGAAGAACTTTTAGTCAATATTTGGTCAGAGATTCTAGGAGTTGAACAAATTAGCATTGATGATAATTTCTTTGAGTTGGGAGGACATTCTCTACTTGCTACTCGGGTTATTTCTCAGATTCGAGAAGTATTTGAAGTGGAGTTACCTTTACGAAAATTATTTGAAACTCCTACAATTGTTGGAATAGCTGAAGCGATTAGTATCAACAAATCGGAATTATCACAACCTAAAATCGAGAAAATAGAACATCAAGATAAATTACCGATTTCCTTTGCTCAACAAAGATTGTGGTTTTTATCTCAACTCGAACCGGAAAGTCCTTTTTATAATATTCCTGCTGCGATACAAATTAACGGTGAACTTGATATTTTAATATTAGAACGCTGTTTTCAAGAAATTATCAATCGTCACGAAGTTTTACGTACTGCTTTTCTCACTGTTGAAGGTAAACCCGTCGCTCAATTATCATCTGTAAATGATTTTAAATTATCAGTTATTGATTTAAGTCATTCAACAGAAATAGTTCAAACAAAACAAGTTGAAAAAATTGCAAGAGAAGAAGCACAAAATCCATTTCAACTTGATAAATCTCCTTTATTAAGAGTTAAATTACTGCGTCTTGATTCCCAAAGTCATGTAATTCTTATAACTTTGCATCATATTGTTGCAGATGGTTGGTCAATGGGAGTGTTGGTTAAAGAATTGGGAATTTTATATCAAGAGGAAACCTCACCCCCGTCCCCTCTCCTTGGTAAGGAGAGGGGTGTCCGTAAGGATGAGGTGAGGTTAAATGAATTACCAATTCAATACGCAGACTTTGCAGCATGGCAAAAAAATTATCTTCAAGGTGAAGTCCGAGAAAAGCAGTTAAATTACTGGCTCACTCAGTTACAAAATGCTCCCAATTTATTAGAATTACCTACAGATTATCCCCGTCCAGCTGTCCAAACTGCAAAAGGTGGAAGTATCAAATTTGAATTACCTCTGGAGTTATCCCAAGCTTTAAAACAGTTGAGTCAAGAATCGGGATGTACGCTTTTTATGACGTTATTAGCTGCATTCCAAACTTTACTATATCGCTATAGTAATAGTGAAGATATTGTAGTTGGAAGTGCGATCGCCAATCGTCAACGCAGTGAATTAGAAGGTTTGATTGGTTGTTTTGCAAATACTCTTGCTTTCCGTAGTGATTTATCGGGGAATCCCAGTTTCAGCGAACTTTTGCAACGGGTGAAGGATGTAGCGTTAGGTGCTTATGCTCATCAAGACTTACCTTTTGAGCAGTTAGTCGATGAATTGCAATTAGTTCGTTCTTTGAGTTATACACCGTTGTTCCAGGTGATGTTTCTCTTACAAAATGCTCCTATCCAACCTTTGACATTGGAAAATTTAAGCTGGAGTCCGATTAATAGCGATAGTGGTACCGCTAAATTTGATTTAACGTTGTCTATGAGCGAAACAGAAAACGGGTTAATCGGTAGTTTTGAGTATAACCGGGATTTATTCGCAGCCAGCACCATCGAAAGAATGATTGGACATTGGCAAACTTTATTACAAGGGATAGTTGCAAATCCCGAACAAAAACTATATAAATTACCTTTATTAACCGTTACAGAACAGCAATTATTTGTTGAATGGAATCAAACCGAGGTAGATTATCCCCAAAGTTGTATTCATCAGTTATTTGCTGCACAAGTTGAGAAAACCCCTGATAGTATTGCGGTTGTGTGGGAAAATCAACAAATTACCTACAAAGAATTAGATATTAAATCAAATCAACTCGCTCATTATTTAATTAAATTGGGAGTCAAACCAGAAACCAGAATAGGAATCTGTGTCGAACGTCGTGCAGATATGGTGATTGGATTATTAGGTATTTTGAAATCAGGAGCAGCTTACGTTCCTTTAGACCCAGCATATCCTGAAGAGCGTTTATCATATATGCTTGAAGATGCTGGGGTATCTGTTTTAATTCAGAATTCCGATTTTGAAATTTCTAATCGTGAATCCTTTAATATTATTAACCTCACAACTGGCTGGAATCAAATAAATCAAGAAAGCACAGCCAATATTAACGTAAAAGTAGAACCAGAAAACCTCGCTTATATTATTTACACGTCGGGTTCCACCGGAAAACCTAAAGGTGTCGCAATTACCCACCGTAGCGCTACAGCTTTAATTCACTGGTCGCGAGATGTCTTCACCGATACACAACTTGCTGGAGTCCTCGCATCAACTTCGATTTGTTTTGACTTATCCGTCTTTGAATTATTTGTACCTTTATCCTGGGGTGGAAAAGTAATCTTAGCAGAAAATGCCTTACAGCTACCCGAATTACCTTTCTCAAACGCAGTTACTTTAATCAATACAGTTCCCAGCGCAATCTTACAATTATCTCAATTAAAAGCCATTCCCAAATTAGTTAATACTATTAACTTAGCCGGAGAAGCTTTACAGCAAAGTTTAGTAGAGCAGCTTCAACAACATCCCCAGATTCAAAATATTTATAACCTTTATGGTCCGAGTGAAGATACGACTTATTCGACATATGCTTGGGTTGGGGGAAAAAGAGCGGAGGGAGCAGGGGGAGCAGGGGGAGCAGAGGAAGCAGGGGGAGCAGAGGAAGCAGAGGGAGCAGAGGAAGCGGAGGGAGTAAATACTCCTTCCATTGGTTGTCCGATTGCGAATACCCAAACTTACATTCTTGATACTTATTTACAACCTGTTCCCATAGGTGTTCCCGGTGAATTATATCTTGGTGGTGCGGGTTTAATGCGAGGATATCTTAATCGACCAGAATTAACCGCTGAAAAATTAATTCCAAACCCATTTAATTCTTTCCCCTCTTCCCCCTCTTCCCCCTCCGCTTCCTCCGCTTCCTCCGCTCCCTCTGCTCTTTACAAAACCGGAGACAAAGCACGTTACTTACCTGATGGAAAAATTGAATATCTTGGTCGTTTTGACAATCAAGTAAAACTTCGCGGTTTCCGGATTGAGTTAGGAGAAATTGAAAGCGTTTTAAATCAACATCCTGAAGTTTATCAAGCTGTAACTAAAATTTGGGAAGATAAATCGGGTAATAAACGTTTAGTTGCTTATTTTGTACTTAAAAATTCAGTCAATCAAGATAATTTTTCAAATCAGTTACGTCGCTTTCTCCAAGAAAAACTTCCCGATTACATGATTCCGGCTATCTTTATAATGTTGTCGGAAATGCCATTAACTCCTAATGGTAAAATTAATCGTCGCGCTCTTCCGGAACCGGATAAAGATAAATTAAAGAATCAAAATCAAGAAAATGCTAATTATGTAAAACCAAGAACGACACAAGAACAATTACTAGCGCAAATTTGGAGTAAATTACTTGGTATTGAATCGGTAGGAATTCACGATAATTTCTTTGAGTTGGGTGGTGATTCTATTTTGGGAATACAGGTAATCGCTAAAGCGAGTCAAGCGGGTTTGCGTTTGTTACCCAAGCAGGTATTTCAATATCAAACTATTGCGGAATTAGCAGCGGTTGCGGATACTGTTTCTATAAATGCAGAACAAGGAAATGTGACGGGAATTGTACCGTTAACACCTATTCAAAATTGGTTTTTTGCTCAAAATTTGATGGATTCTCATCACTGGAATCAATCTATAATGCTTGAGGTTGATAAATCGATTCCTTTTATATGGATTGAGCAAAGCATACAAAAACTTTTAACACATCATGACGCATTGCGTTTGCAATTCAGAAATATAGAATCTGGTGTACAAGAAATTAATGCTGATGTCGATAATTATATAAATAAACAAATTCCGCTTATAAAATTTGATTTATCAGAATTAAGTGAAGAACAGCAAAAATCAACAATAACTAAAACAGCAACAGAATTACAAACCAGTCTTAATTTAGCTACGGGATTAGTACGTGTAGGATTTTTCCAATTAGATAATAATAATTCCAATCGCTTATTGTTTGTAATTCATCATTTAGTAATCGATGGAATATCTTGGCGAATTCTTCTATCCGATTTACAAACCGCTTTTGAACAATTAAATTCAGAACAAAAAATCCAATTACCACCAAAAACTACATCTTTTAAAGTCTGGGCTAATTCTCTACAAAATTATTCCCAGCAAATCTCGAAATCAACAATAGAATATTGGCAAAATATCTGTCAAATTCCAGAAATTAACATACCAGTAGATTATCCACAGGGAAATAATACAGTTGCGACGACAGATATTGTTTCAATTACTTTCACTGTCGAAGAAACACAAAAATTATTACAACAAGTTCCCACAGCATATCAAACTCAAATTAATGATGTGTTGCTAACAGCATTGGTACAAAGCTTTGAAAACTGGACGGGTGAAAAACGCTTATTAATTGATTTAGAAGCACACGGAAGAGAAGATTTATTTAATGAAATAGATATATCTCGTACAGTGGGTTGGTTTACTACCATGTTTCCAGTTTGGTTGAATTTAGATGAAATAAAAGATACTCAAGAACAAACAATATCTGCTCTTAAAACGATTAAAGAACAACTTCGACAAATTCCCAACCGAGGAATTGATTATGGTATTTTGAAATATTTAGGTAATCAAGAAATACAAGCACAGCTTAGTAAGCTATCTCCTCAAATTCGATTTAATTATTTAGGTCAAGTTGATGGAGTTTTTGCTGAATCTAGTTTTATAAAACCCGCGAAAGAATCTACAGGTATAGTTCGTAGCAAACGCGGTAATCGAGATATTTTGATAGAAATTAATAGTATTATTAGCGGAGGTCAATTACGGTTGGATTGGATTTATTCGACAACAGTTCATCGTCGAAATACGATTATTAATCTTACCGAAGAATATAAAACTAATTTGAGTAATTTAGTTGAAATTTGTTGTAATGAAATTGGGGGATATACACCTTCTGACTTTTCGCAAATGCAATTGAGTCAAGATGAATTGGATGATATTTTGGATGATTTGTAAAAGAGGGAATGGGGGATTGGGAATTGGTAATTGGTAATTGGTAATTGGTAATTGGTAATTGGTAATTGGTAGAAAGGGAAGAGGGGGAAGAGGGGGTAGAAATTTAACTCCTCATTCCTAACTTCTAACTCATAACTCATAACTCCTAACTCCTAACTCTCCACCTTTCACTGTATAGAAAAGTGATAATGAACAATTAATTTGCTCATTATCTCTTATGATTTAGGAGGATATATTTATTTATTTATGGAAAATCAACTTGTACCAATTAGTCTTGAACCAACAAAGTCTATACTAATGCAGGCTGCTTTTCCATTTCTTCACTGTAAGTACCTTCACTAGCAGCACTATTTAACTTCGCTCTTTGTACCAAAAGTTTTTGAGCTTCAGCCACATTCTTCTCATCACCACGCCAATATTCTAATGCAGGTTGTTGAATAGCACGAGCATAAGAGAAAGTAACTCTCCAAGGACATTCAGACCTAAAATTAGCATTCATATAGTTAAGATGTGCTGAGGATCTTTCTTTACTTTGTCCACCAGATAAGAAAGCAATTCCAGGTACAGCAGGAGGTACGGTATTTAGTAAACAGCGAATTGTTTCTGTAGCTACCTGTTCCACATTTGCTTGAGTTGAACAGTCTGCACCAGAAATAACCATACTAGGTTTAAGAATCATTTGGTCAAAAGCAACATTCTGTACATATAGCTGACGAAATACCTCGTTTAAGGTTTTCTCTGTCACCTCATAACAACGTTCGATGCTATGGTTTCCATCAATTAATACTTCAGGTTCAACAATCGGTACTAAACCACCTTCTTGACATAAAGCAGCATAACGAGCTAGAGCGTGAGCGTTAGCCTCAATACAACCATCGCTGGGAATACCCTCTCCAATAGTAATTACAGCACGCCATTTCGCAAAACGCGCACCCATTTCATAGTACTCGGCTATTCGCTCTTTCAAACCATCTAGACCTTCTGTTACCTTTTCGTTATTACGTAGGACTAAATCCTTAGCACCAGTATCTACCTTGATTCCAGGAATCATTCCAGAATCCTGCATCACTTTGACGAAAGATACACCATTTGCTGTTGATTGACGAATAGTTTCATCGTATAAAATCGCTCCGCTGATATATTTGCCTAAATCGGGAGCAGTTAGTATTAATTCGCGATAAGCACGGCGATTATCTTCTGTTGTTGCGATACCTAGCTTTTCAAAACGCTTATTACAAGTTCCATTACTCTCATCCATAGCCAAAATACCTTTGCCTTCAGCAACCATAGCTTTAGCGGTATTTCGTAATTCTTCTGAGTACTTGCTTATCATAATAGAATGCTTCCTTAAATTTCTTACTAGAAAATAATATATCACACCTATTGAAATTTATTCTCAATAATTTTAGGATCTCGTTATCAGGTTGTATTGCAGGAATTGCTAATGATTTCAGAAGGTAGTCCCAATAAGGAGTGAGGGAGAGGTAATTGAAGGGGTTTCGTACTGTCGGACACTCCTCTGCAAGTTATCGGAGAGAGGAAGTAGGTAAGATTAATTTCAAATCAGAACCTATAGAGATAACGATAGTTGTTGGATTAACAACGTAGATGAGATATGGAGAAACATATATTTAAGTCGGTACTACCAGAAATGGTGTCAAATATCTAGTTTTAAGGAGTATGTAAGCGTGAATGCTTTCGAGCAAATCAAAAGTTTAACAATGATTAGCAAAATAGAAGCTATTGTGTATTTGTTTAGGTCGGAGTTCCCCGGTTGTCTTGTCGATTTAAAACCTTGGGTTAAAAACGATGAAACTAAACAATTTAACGACCCTAACTCTATTGATATTGGCTTTCATTTTCGTAATCCTAGTGTTTCCTGTCAGTGTCGTAGCATCTTAATGCAGGTTAAAATTAATCGAGACTTAGAACAAGAAGCTTATAAAGCTGTAGAAATAGAACTTTTAGGGTATGAAACGTATCAAGAGCAATGGCAATTTTCCACTATTGAATCTTGGAAGTTTTCGGGAGAATCTAAGCCTAAATCAGAAGCTCAAGAACTATTGAAACAAGTTTGTTATCGAATTCTACAATTATTTAATAATCCTCAAAGTAAATTCTGAAGACAGTATGAGTGAGTTATGTACATGTCCATGAAATTGAACAATTATGGCATTATGCTAATGGTACTAGAATGATTAGTTTAACTCTTGATAAATTAATGCCGATTATATATCCAGAATTTTTGCAAGTAAAATAATTTTTTTCTGTTCCTCTCTCTTGAAAAGTTGTTTCTTTTTTCTACTCTCCTGCATTCGGAAGGTATAAATTTCTTGGATAAAATCAGCTATATTTCATCTAGTTTAGTTTCGAGAATAAGATAAATATTACCTAAAGGAGTCAGCCAAGATAATAATTTTACGAATAAAGACCAATGCTGACGATAATCGCGATATAAGCGACAAATATTAATAATTGATAATCCCATCGTTGCTACTTCTTGTTTTTTGGTAAACCATTTAAATGGAGCTTCTAATTCAGCCATTTGTTCTGCTCGTTTTTTGCCTAGTTTTTGACCAATCTTATTTAATACATCCATAGCTAAGTTAGCTCCAGGAAAACGAAAGCGCATTTGTTCTATTAATCGCTCTACTTCGCTGATATCAAAGTACATCAACAAACCTTCAGCAATAAACAAAATATTTTCGGGTTCAACTTTAGGAATAGAATCCATCCAGCTAAAATCCATAACGGAACAGCCAATTAATTGATGCTTTTCTGTTTCAGTTTCTAACTGGTGACGTAACTCTATTACCGGAGGTAAATCAAGGTCAAACCAATTATTTACTTGCTGTCCAATTCGATAATAACGAGTAGATAAACCAGAACCTAATTCTACAATTATGGGTTGAGAAGAATTAGCAATGTGACGCGATGCAATATTATCGTAATGATAAGCTCGTACAGCTAAACTTTTCTGGGATGTGGAATTATAAAGTTTGTCTAATTCTTCATCCCAAGTTAAGGATTGATACCATTCAACTGCTAATGGGTCTTGAATAATCGGTTGGGAATTTGCTTGTTCATCCGCTCTAGCTCGTAGAGTCATTAGCATAGTACGGGGAACACCAGATATTTTAGAAGTCGGTATAGACATATATTTTGGTCAAATAAGTTAATTAAATTCTCAAGGAAGATAGAGAATAATAAAGAAGGTTTTCTTTTATTTTTAAGGAGTAGTTTAAGGAGTAGTTTGTTGTGCCGGATGTGAAATAGAATTCAAATTAATTCAAATCCTGCATTTGCTTTGCTATCCATTCTTCTGCTGGGGGAATTGCTGCAAAAACTTGACCGGAACAACCAAACATAATATTAGTAACAATAATAATTTGATAATTGAGAAATTTTCTCTATTGCTCTAACTATAGGAGATAAACTTGATTAAATTCTATTCAAGACGGATTTTTCCCTATTCCAAACGGATTTTTTGATATTCTTTTTGTTTGTATCGGAATTATTTATACTTTCTTTCTCTTACTCTTTCTCAGCGCTCTCTGCGTTCTCTGCGGTTATTTTTATCATTCCAGTGCAACCGGATTTGATACAATAAATTATTTTAAGCAATTAACGATAACCAGATTTATAAACAATTGGAGTTACACCAAACTTTTTTCTAAAAGCAGTACTAAAGGAAGTTTCACTAGCATAACCAACAGTTCTTGCAACCTCAGTCACATTTAAACCTGTTTCTAAAAGTTGTCTTGCTTGCTCCATCCTCAATTCTCTTAAGTAACCAAAAGCTGTAGTACCAAATACTTGACGAAATCCTATTTTCAATTTGTAATCGTTTAAACCAACCAATCTTGCCAAATTCATTAAAGAAGGTGGATTATGAAAGTGATTAATTAAAATATCTTTCGCTTGGTGAATTCTATCAACATCACTCTTTCCTAATACTTTACTTTGATTTGATTTACTAGCATCAATAATTTGTTGAAGAGTTAATGCAATTAGTTCATTCGCTTTGCTTTCCAAATATAGTTTTTTGACCATTCCTTGATAAGAACAATTTAAAATTTGTTCTACAGCCAAATGTATTTCTGGTGTCATGCGATAATTCTTTAATAAAAATGAATTTTGTTTTCCTTGAATAATTTCCTTAAGTGAAACTGGTATTTGTTCAAAATTATCTTCAATTAAATATTCTAATTTTTTCGGGTCTATACTAATACTGATTAGCGTATTTTCTTTTCCAGCATAAAAATCTATTCTCCCTTGATAATCTGAAAGAAAAGATAAAGAACATTGTTTATCAAAAATATTAACTTCTTCTTCTCTACTTCTAATTAATCCTCGACATCTAGCCGAACCAGAAACACAAAAACATAATTTTAAAAGTGAAATATCCCCACTCTCAAACTCCAAAGTAATCGGTTGGGGAAAAACTACTTTCTGAATAAAAATTTTGACTCCAGAATCCAAGCTAATATCTCGTATTAAACCATTAGCAAGCTTTGGGGGATACTTAAGAATTTTATCTGATTTATTTGAAATAATTATAGATTTATCTATCTGCTGCTTCCACTCATCAAAAATTTCGTTAACATTCTTAATTGAAAAACTAACTTGCATGACAATTTACAAATTTAGATTTATATCTGGGTTCTAATTGTCGTATTATTGTCATACTTAAGAAGATTTATCAATAAACTTAAGATACATCAATTTTCACAGCAAATTCTGTCCCCCCTTTCAAATTCAAAGTCGTCGAACAATAACCATTTTTAGGGTCTTGCAAATATTCTACATAGCTTCTCAAATCTTCTTTAAATGTCCCAACATTATCGGATATAACAATTCCTCCTTTTCTGATAAATGGGTCAACTAATTTCAAAATATCCAATGCTAAATCCACCCATCCATCAACTAGGAGCATATCAACTTCTTGATTGATATTTTGCAGGGTTTCTCTAGCATCTCCTTGACGGATATCAACGTAATTTTCTAATCCTGCTTCAGCAATGTTTTGTCTAGCTTGAATGACTTTCTCTGGTATTATCTCCGTTCCAATAACTGTTCCTCCACCATTATCTCTCACAGTAGCAGCGAGGTAAATTGTGGAGATTCCGAAGGATGTACCAAATTCGACTATATTTTTAGCATTAATTGAGCGTGCTAGTAGATATAAAAAATTACCTTGGTCTGGTTCAATGGGAATATATTTATCTTTGTAAAAATCGGTTTTTGTTTTATCCCATTTTATTCCTTTACCAGTAATTAATCCCGGTATTTTTGGTAGATAGTGGAGAATTAAGCTAGGAGTTTGGTTATTAGCTTCTTTATGTAAGCGTTGTAAAACTTGTTTAATTTTTGGGTCATTGATGACAGTTGAATTTATTTTTTTATTCATGATTAATATCTGATATCTTTGACTAGAGTCTTGCAATAATAACTTAGCCTTTTCTAAACGCTGCTGTTGCAAGCAACCAAATACCGTCGTACCGAAAACCTGTTGAAAACCCTGCTTCAATTTATAGTCATTTAAACCAACAAGACGAGCTAAATTAATTAGTGATGGTGGAGTTTCTAAATTCTTGAAAAGATTTTCCCTTGCTTGATAAATTCTCTCCACATCTCCCCCTTTAATAAATTTAG
>JBCBHT010000193.1:0-13839 GCA_038525335.1 Cyanobacteria bacterium J06621_15
TTTTTATAATGGGAAGGCATGACTTCCACTAACACGCACAAATATTCCCATTATAAAAGTTTCAGTTTTATTTTTTTTATTATCTCATGATTTCGCTATTTAAAAAATTTTTTTCACTCAAGTAAGATTGAAAATCAAAACAGTTTTTTAATTAATTTTTATTGAATAGCGAAACTCGAAGCGATTACGAATTACGAATTATATTTGCCCGAATCAATTTCCCTGCAAATAAATCGTGTAGAGAAATATAGAAGCAGGGAATAATAAATAAAGTCACTAACGTTGCTAAAGATAAACCGGAGAATACCACGACACCTAAAGGTTGTAAAAATTCTGAACCTTCACCAATCCCTAGGGCTAGGGGAAACATTCCTAAAACGGTGGTAATTGTGGTCATTAATATCGGACGTAAACGACTTTGTGCGGCTTTTAATATTGCTGTGGGACGGTCGATTTTTTCGCTTTGAAAAATTTGATTTGCTAATTCCACCATGACGATGGCATTGTTAACTACAATTCCTACTAATAATACTGCTCCAACTATCACTGTTGCTCCAATGGCTGTTTGAGTAATATAAAGTCCAAAAATACCGCCGGTTAAAGCTAATGGCATGGTAAACATGATAACTAGCGGGTCAATCAGGGAATTGTATTGAACTGCCATGACTACGAAAACTAAAAACGCTGCTAATCCTCCTAATAACCACAGAGAATTTTGTAATTGCTGGTTGGATTGAGCGCTATAGCTGGGTAATACTCTTACTCCCGGTGGTAATTCTAATTTTTCGATAATATTATCAACTTCAGCTAAAGCTTGACTCAAATTCGCTCCTTCACTCAAATTCCCAGCAATAATAAATACTTGACGCTGATTTATCCTTTGAATTTCTCCCGGTGCTTCTCCTTTGACAATATTGGCAACGTCGCTCAATCGCACTTGATAATTATTATTGACAAATAAAGGTAGTCTTTCCAGTTGTGAAGCTGTTTTTACTGATGCTTCATCTAACTGTACTCGTACATCTACTAAACGATTTCCTCGCTGTAATTGAGTTGGGATGCTTCCTTGAATCGCAGTGTTGATTGTATCTCCAATATCTTCGGTTGTTAATCCTAGTGCTACAACTCTTTCCCAATCGGGACGAATTTGAATTTCTGGTTGGGGTTTATCAGCGTCAGGACGAAATCTTGCGGAGGTGATTTGTTCGTCTAAAGCTTGTAAAACTTGTCTTCCTGCTTGTTCTAAACTTTGCTGATTTTCTCCTTGCAAGATGATATCAATATCGGCACCACGGACGGGTGAGTTATTCAGAATTAAACCTCTAACTCTACCGGGAAAAAGACGCAGACGAATTCCAGCTAAGTTGAGTTGATTAAATTCTTGATTTACTTTCTCTACATAAGCTTCTATATCGGTACCGGATTTTAAAGTGATATTACTAGAACTTCTTAAAGGATTTTCTATGGTGGTGCTGCTGAAGATAAAACCACCAACGGTAGAAAATACATATTCGGTTTCTGGTTGTTGGAGGAGAATATCGTCAACAGCGGTCATTACTTTTTGATTGGTTTCTAAGGTTGTACCGGGAGGAAATGAAGCGAATAAAATAGCTCTGCCGGTATTGATTCGAGGTAAAATTTCTTTGGGAATTTGCGGTATCATCCACAAACAACTACCGCTGAGAAACAGAACTGTTACGAGAATTGTCAACCAGCGAAACCCGACTATATTACGTAATAAATTACCGTATATCCTTGTCGCTGCATTAAAACGGTGATTAAATTCTTTGAAAAACCACAGTTGATTGACTTTACTCGAAACTTTCCATCTCAACATTCGAGAAGTCAGCATCGGTACCACGGTAACAGCGATTAATATAGAAGCCGCTACAGCAAAACTGATAGTTAAAATTAATTCGTTAAATAGCAGCGAAATCAATCCACCAACTAATAAAAACGGTAATACTACTACTAAATTAGTACTGGTAGAAGCAATTAAAGCTGATTCCACTTCTCGACTGCTTTGTTCTGCTTGCTTTAAAAGAAGAGAGGGGGAAGAGGGGGGAGAGGGGGTAGAGGGGGTAGAAAAATTAAGAGTTAGAAGTGAAGAGTTAGGAGTTATTAATTCTAAATTTTCTCCTTGTCTCCCCCTCTCCCCCTCTCCTTGTCTCATCCCAGTTGCCATATTTTCTAGCATGACGATGGAGTTATCTACGACGATACCGACTCCTAATGCTAAACCACCCAAACTAAATACGTTTAAGGATAAACCAAATACTCCCATCAAAATTATTGCTGCTAGGGTGGCAAGGGGAATTGCTAGAACGATAATAAATGTTTGTCTGAGAGAACCTAGAAAAAGTAATACTGAAATCGCAGCTAGTAATGTACCGATTAATCCCGATGCTGTAACGTTATTGATGGAATTACGAATAAATTGCGATTCGTCTAAGGTTGTTGTTAATAGAGTTCCTTGGGGAATTATTCCGGATTGTTCGAGTTCTGTAATCTTTTTTTTAACTGCATCAACGACGTTTATAGTATTAGCGTCTGGCTGCTTTTGAATGCTGATTTTAACTGCTGGTTCTTTGTTGAGTAAAACGGAAAGTCTTTGCTGTTCTGTATCGTCTATGATTTGAGCAAAATCTCGTAAATAAATTCGCTGAGCAATAGTTGATTCGGAAGAGGTTATCGGGAAAGAAAGATTTCTAATTTCCTCAGCATTTTGAAAACGTCCTACAGTACGAGTTAAAGCTTCGGAATCTTCTCCTAATATTCTTCCACCGGAAATATCCTGATTGCGATTTCTTAATTCATCAAGGACATCTGTTAAACCGATTCCTAAAGCTTGTAATCGATTCAAGTCAACGTTAACTCGAACTTCTTCTTCAACTCCCCCGGAAACATCAACTCCCGCAACTCCAGCTACTACTCCCAATTCTCTTGCTAATTGTTCTTCTGCAAATACTCGTAAATCAACTCCTTTTAAGGAAGGTGAAGTCAAAGCAAATTCGTAAACTGGTGATTGAGAAGGGTCATATTTAAATATTCGCGGTGATTCAATTGTGTCTGGTAGTCTACTTCTAGCTCGATTAAAAGCCGCAGTTGTATCGTTGAGAGCTTGGTCGATATTTCCTCCCGGTTGAAAATATAAATTCAAGCTGATTCTACCTTCACGAGTTTGTGAATATACCTGTATTACTCCCTCTGTAGCAGCAAAAGCTGATTCTAAAGGTTTGGTAATTTCATCAACTCCTACCTCTGGTGAAACTCCAGGAATTTCTACCCGTACCCCAATTCGAGGATAAGTAATTGATGGTAGTAAGTCTACTGGTAATCTAATTATAAAAAACACTCCTAGAACAATTACTGCTAAAGTCAGCATGATTGTACCGATGTGTCTGCGAATCGAGATTGTGCTGATAGACATTGGGAATAAGTAAGAAGTAGGAAGTAGGAAGTAAGAAGTAAGAAGTAAGAAGTAAGAAGTAATAAGTAGGAAGTAAGAAGTAAGAAGTAATAGTAATAAGTAATAAGTAACAACTAACAACTAACAAATATCAACTATCAACTATTCCTTTGTTTCTGAAAGAATCGATAAACGTACATCTTCTCCATTTTTTAGGGGTTTGCTACTCCTAATTACGTAAGGTTCTCCTTCAGCTAATCCCGAGACAATTTCTACTTTTCCATCTGCTTTTCTACCTAATATTACATTTCTTGCTTCTACTTTCTTTTTATCTATGTCTTCTACGAGAATAAATATTTTTCCTTGATAATTAGAATCTAATTTCTGTTCTATTCTTCTTTTATTACCTTTATTTGCTTCTGTTTGAATTGCTCTAATTGGTACTACTATGTTTTGCTGGGTTGCGTTCTGAAAGTTGACTCTGGCTAATAAACCACTACCAATTTTACTATCAATATTGGGAATTTCTACTTCTACTGGTATTAAACGAGCTGTTGTATTTGCTGCTGGTGAAATCCTTTTTAATGTACCAATATATTTCTGCTTGGGAAATGCATCTAGGACAACTTCTACTGTTTGTCCTATTTCTAGGTTTCCTAATTCTAATTCTGAAATTTGAACTTCTATTTTTACTCTACTAAAATCACCGATTTTTAATATTTCATTCCCCGGTTGAACTAAATTACCGGGTTCGATTACTTTTTCTAAAACTACACCTGTAATTGGTGATGTTAATTTTGCGTAGCTTCTCCGCTCTTTTGCTTGAGCTACTACTGCTTGCTGTGCTACTACTCTTCCTTGAGCTGCTGTAACGGTTTGCTGTTCTGTTTGTACTTGTTTTTCGGCTGCTCTTAATGCTTGTGCTGCTGTTTGAGCTGCTGTACGGGTTTGTTCTGCTATTTGTTGAGCTATTGCTCCTTCTTTAAATAATTTTTCTTGTCTTTGAGCATCTGAAGTTGCTTGCTGTAATTCTAATCTCGCTTTTTCTACTTCTGTTAAAGCGTTACCTACTCTACTTTTTGCTCTTGCTACTTCTGAATTCAGGGCTGCAAGTTCTGCTTCTGCTTGATTTAATGCTGTTTTGAGCAAGGTATCGTCTATTAACCCAATTACGTAACCGCTCTGTACTCTATCCCCGATATCTACATTCAAGCCTAATAACTGTCCCTCAATTTGCGATCGCACTGAAATTTTCCGAAATGGTACGGTGGTTCCGGTATATGACAGTTCTTTTTCTAACTTTCCTGTTTTGGCAATCGCTACGTCTACAGCAATCGCTCCACCCCTACGTCTTGATGTGGCTTGAGCAGTTTCTTTGGGTGCCCAATTACAACTTGTATTCAATAAACCGATAGCTAAATAACATCCAAATAAAATTGAGGTAGAACGAAATAAACTATTTTTTATTTTGATAAATAGCTGGTTTACAATTACGTTTTTTCGCAAAAAATCAACGTCTCTACTCTCAATGCTTTTTTCTACTGTCTTTTTCCCTACTTTGAAATGCTGTCGTTGATTGTACATTATTCTAAGGTTTTCTATATAACTCAACCTGCATTTCTTTTTCCTAAAAATGGATAAAAATACGGTATTAGAAGAAGGGAAAGTTTATCTTTCTGATTTAATAAAACAAAAATATTT
This sequence comes from Cyanobacteria bacterium J06621_15, assembly GCA_038525335.1. Classification (GTDB taxonomy): domain Bacteria; phylum Cyanobacteriota; class Cyanobacteriia; order Cyanobacteriales; family Nostocaceae; genus Rivularia. The sequence goes on from JBCBHT010000193.1 coordinate 5,111, forward strand.
CTGCTGACATTTATCTTTGTTGCAGTTAACTCGGTCAATACTAATTTAAACCAGGGTTAATCAAAGATAATTTATCGCGAATTAGTATTAAAAAACACTTGACATTATGTTCTGATTAATTTAACAACAAGTTATTTTATACACTAGATGCCATTATAAACCGAGCGTAGGAAAGTTAATCTTCGACTCAACCCATAATCTGTCTAAAGATATAAAAATTTTGATTTTGATTTTCTCGGTGGTCATTGCATAACTTGGTATTTGTCAACGCTACTTATTTAAAGTTAGTTTTAATCAATATTTTGATGCGCTATATTGTATCGAACATGTCAGTATTTTACAAAATATGTACTAATATTAAGGAATATTAAGCAATCTGGTATTTGCAGGATACATAGTGTATTGAAGCTCTAACGATTACGAGGGAAAAACCAGTGACATCTCCAATGAAAATTTTACAAATAGCTGAAACCACCTTGATTGCAGAATTTTTTCAAGAATCGGTTGGTACGTGGAGTTCGGAGCGACGTTACTATACGTTACCGGATGGAAAAACTAAGGAAGTTGCTAGTATCATCACAATTCGGTTTTTGGAAGCGGGATGTGATGAACTATTAGAACTAGCGCGGATGCATGAATTAGATGAGTCTAGAATTATGACTTGCGGTGCTGAAGTTTCTTGGGATAGTACCAATGCTGTAACTAAGGCTAAAGAGTCGAATGGTTCGACATTATTTGGAGCTTTGGGAAATATACTTTATCGTGACCGAGGTTTTGCTACGTCGAAACCAATCACCGCTAAATACCACTTTCCCTCACAAAAAACTTTGTGTTTGAGAACTGAATATAATGGTTCGGTGTTTGAGGAGGAGCTTAAATTTATTGGAGAAAAATACCGTACCCGTCAATCTGTAATTTCTCGTGCTGGGGAACAGGTGATGATTGGACAGTATTTGGAAAAGCGGATTGGATGATTGGTGATGTAATTTAACCTTTACAATAATATTTTCCCCTTCAGGGGTTAGTAACTGTTAAAGTTTATATTGTGAATCGCGATATAAAATTGGCATCGTGGAGAATTTAAGCTCAACACCATTTCTGCTAATCCTTGTCTACCTGATTTTACAGACGTTATTTAACTTGATAGTGCGAATCCTATTAGTTGTTGGTTCGTTTATTGTTGTTAAGCGGCTGTCTAAATGGTACGGTTGGTGCTTGTTGATTGGTAGCAGTATGTTTTTAATCTGCTATATACCAGTTGCTCCGATATTATCTTTTATTTTAGTAAGAAGTTTTAGCCCCACGCAGCTAGCTCATTTTTCGGTAGCGTTACAAATACTTACTAATCTCGCATTGCTTATTTTTGCTGTTGGCTTTATTCGGTTAAGTACTAAGTTTAATCGCGATAAATTGCGCTCTTGATATTTGTGGTGGAAAAATCTGAAATTTTATATTGACATCTAATTAATTTTTACCTATTATATTGGTGTAACGAGAAAGTCGCGGTCTATATAATCTTTAATTTGATTAACCAGCGCAAAGTATTTTTCATAATTAAATAAGAAAATTCTAACCTAAAAGTGTTGCACTCTTAGGTCTATTTTGCTATTTATATATAAGCATTAAAGAATTTAGTGGAATTAAACTGGCGACTTTCTCGTTTATCGTTGGTTAACCTCTAACTTCTTGAGCGCTACATATTCGATTGAAGCAGGAGGGTGACTTATGATGATAAAAATTTTTCACATTTTAATCACCGATTGTAAGTAAAGGCAAGAAAAGAAGAGTCTACCTTAATTAATTGGGTTGAAAGTAAATAGAAATTGAAAAGCTGTGAGTGTTGTAATTGCTTGTATAGTTCAACGCTGAGCTTTTGCTGAAAAATAAATTTTTGAAGGCAAGGAATAATGAATCAATTAGCCTTTTTTATGTTTTTCCTCTACGTCCGTTCGTTTGAATTCTACAGATATCCGAGAGATTTTGATGATGGGAAAAGGGATTACAAATCCGATGATGAATTGAATTTAGATGAGTTGAATAGAAAAGAGGAAGAGCAATTGTTAGGAAAATATTATCAAGTGGAGGCTAAATATTTTTTAGAAAGACAGACATTTTTGTAAGAAGGTAATAGCGGTTTGTAATTAATTTGAATAAGGGGAAACCTCACCCCTTCCCCTCTCCTTATTAATGAGAGGGAAATAATTCTAATTTTCTCAAAAAGGCTTTAGTTCGTAAAACAAATAATTTTGATACTCATCCTTGTTTAATACAGAGTTTAAGAAATCTTGGATACAAGCAGTTTCCGAATAATTTACTTGATAAGTTTATTAGTTCTGAAAATATTGATTTTCACAAAAATGCTGCGAAAATATTATTAGGAGAGAAATTACAAGATTTAGTCTTTGATTTATATAGAAATTGGAAATGTTTATTTAGACAATATTTTACAAATAAGAAAAAATTCCGCAGCTATGGGAGATTTAATGGCTACGGACGATTTATAAGTAGCCGAACACAATATTATTTGCAACTACCAGCAAAACGATTGGGAATTTGATATCCCCCAAATTCTTTTAAGTAAGCCAAAACGGAAGTACGATTTTCATCTGCGGATATTTCACCATTAGTAAGTAATTTTGCAGCCTTCTGGGAACCAACTAGGTGAGCAGCAGCGAGAATTCCAGAGGTTGTTACCTTTACTCCTTTGATTCTGCGTCCCAAATATTGGTTAACAGATTTTCTTCCTAGAGCATCATTGATATACTTACAGTTCAATGCAAGAGCTTCAGCCATAGCAAATTCTTGAACTCCATTCTTATTTCTAAGGAAATCTTTCTTACTACTAATCCCCCTTTTACCCGTCCAGCGATTTCTCCACAGGTTTTTAGAAGGACTGTTACTTTGCCAAGGTTTATATATGGGATTGGGGCTAGCTTTGTAGTATCCCAAATCGGCAAGCAGGGATTCTCCAAATTGGAATTTACCTAGAAAACCAAAACGATTTTCAATGTTAGAAGGAGTATTTCGGCTTCCGGTTTCTCTAATCGCAAGGTCTCTAAGAAACTGTCTAAAATTTTTCCTCGATTGAGCTATTAATTGTGGTTTTGCTGATGCTATATCATCGCTATTATTGGAGATGCTGCGAGCTTGACTAGGTTCAAGGGGAGTAAATGATGCAGCTAAACTAGAGCATAAAATTAAACTAATCGCAGCTAGTCTATTGATTTTTTTTGCAAACAATAAATTCGTCGATTTTGAAGATAGTAATGTTTTATTGTTCATGATGATTTTCACTTCAATTTTTAGTGTTGATTGATGATTTTCCTTCACTGTTAGAAGGAATAGTTTGGAGATTTATAAAAAATCAAACTTACGTTTTCTACTGATACAAATAGTAACTTGCATAAATTTATTCAGTAATTCAGTATTTTCAGATATTTATGTAAATACTAGTTAATTATTTTTACAATTTGATTCTTGTTTATGTCTAAAGATAGTTTATTTATTTTGAGATAGTGATAATTAAATACAATTTGTCTGCCATATTAATTTTTGTTAACAAAATGCTGTTATTTGAATAAATACGCTCAATCCTACCTAATAAACAGTAAGCAATTTAAAATTTATCTCAAATATTAGGTGAGAAAGATGACTAATGTTTTAGTAAGAGATGAGAGTTATGAAATCATGAACGAGGTCATAAAATGCTTGGAAACAAAAGGATTTAATATTGTCATTACAGAATATAACGTAATTAAAGTAGATAAATCAGAGGTAAAACCATCTGAAAATCAGCAAAAAGAAAAATTAAAGCCTTATCAATCTATATTTCCGTCAATTCCTAAAATCAAGGAAGTTTTTGAGTATATTGAATTAAATTATCGTGAAAAAATTAAACTTAAAGAAGTAGCTCAAGTAGCGGGTTATTCCTCAGCTTACTTGACCGGTTTAGTTAAAAAACTTAGTGGGAAAGCGGTCATTGATTGGATTATTGAGCGTCGGATAGCAGAAGCAAAGCGCTTGCTTTTAGAAACCGAATATTGTAATGAAGAGATTGCTGCAAATATAGGTTATAACAATGTTAATCATTTTTATTGCCAATTTCGCGATTATTGTAACAGTACTCCTAACGCTTGGAGACAGGAGCAGCGGCGTAAATTAACCTGAGTTGAGGATGTTTTGTCGTTAGTAAATCTCAATTTAGGAGAATTGAATTTGCTTTGTGATTGCTGTCTATGGCTGTATTTATACTCTTTACTTACTACTTGTTACTTATTTATTTAGCTCTTCACTACTTAGCATGCCAAAAATATAGTCAATTGAGATAAATAGCGGAAGAATAACTCGTTGGAAGGGGAGCATCCCAAATGTGTAAAAATATATTTTGTCATTGCGAGCGGAATGAAATGGAGCGAAGCATTCAGCTTCGCTGAATGCTTCATTCCGCTTCGCTTCATTCGCAATGACAAGCAATATTCTGATAGAGCTGCAAAATTGGGATGCTCCCGTTGGAAGAGGGAATTGAACTACCGCTACGCTAATTGAATAGTAGTTCAACTCGTAAATTTTTGATTATTTATAGAGATATTATTGGTTGGCTGTTGCGACAGGGTAAGAGGAGTTATCTCTTAGATAATCCAAAACAATAACGATATAGATGTTTTATTTGATTGAGTTAAGCAATAAATCTAGCCTACAAACTTTCTCATTGATAATCTTCTCAAATATAATGGTGTGTTAGGGATTTTCAAAGGTATAATCCATTAATTAAATACCTTCTTGCCGTAACACACCCCACAAATCAAAAATTTAATAATGGGTTCCAGTCTTCCGATAATGTACTGCTGTCACTCCTTCGTTATTCAATACTTTACCGTTATCAACGGTGGCATAAACTAACCAGTGGTCGCCACATTCCATCCGTGAATTTACGGAACACTCGACGTAGGCTAAAGCATCAGCAAGCGCGGGTGAACCGTTACTAGCTTCTTCGGTTTCAACTCCTGCGAATCTATCTTCACCTGGTTTAAAGGGTTTAAGAAAATGTTTCATCATTCCTAAATGATTGCCTTCTTTTAATACATTTAATACAAAACCGTTACCGGAATGCATCAAGGATTCTAAAGCTCTATCTTTAGCAACTGCAATGGTTAAACCTGGTGGATTGAAACTAGCTTGAGATACCCAGGAAGCTAACATAGCGCTGGAAACGTCTCCTTGTTTTGCTGTCACTACACATAAGGAACCGATTATTCTTCCTACTGCTTGTTCCACAGTTGTGGAAGGTTGAGCGGGTGCTTTGACTTTTTTAGCTTTTTTCAATGCTTGAGCAAAATCAACTCCTGCTTCTTCACACATTTGCAGGGTTTTCTCGTCGGGTTTGAATTTGACTCTAATTGGGTCGAAACCAAACCGGAATCCAGCATCTTTTAATTTACTTTCTAAGATATCTACCGCTTCTCCACTCCAACCAAAGGAACCAAATACTCCAGCGGGTTTACTTTTGGCTGCTGTGGAAAGAATTATTCCTAAAGCTGTTTGAATTTGTGTTGGAGCGTGACCTCCAAGAGTTGGAGAACCAATTACAAAACCGGATGCTTTTTCAACTGCTGTTTTAATTTCTTCTGGTTCAACTGCTTCACAATTAATTGATTCAACTGCTACACCAGCTTTTGTAATTCCCCGAGCAATAGCTTGAGCTAAAGTAGCAGTATTCCCATAAGCAGAAGCGTAAATTAAGGCTACGTTATTATCTTGATTGGTTTGTTGTTTGCTCCATTTTCGATAAGCTTCTGTGATATCAATTAAACCTTCGCGTACCAAAGGACCGTGGTTGGGAGCGTATAATCTCAAGGATAAATCAGAAATTTTTTCTAAAGCGGTTTCTACTTGACGAGCGTGGGGAGCCATCAAGCAGTCATAATAATAGCGTCTATCTTCAACAAATATTTTCCAACCTTCATCAAATACTTGGTCTCCACAAATATGTGCCCCGAATAGTTTATCGGTGTAGAGAATTTCTGTTTGTGGGTCGTAAGTACAAAGATGGTCTGGATAACGAGGGTTGGGAGTCGGAATAAATTTGAGATTATGACCTTTTCCTAAATCTAAGGTTTCTTCTCCTTTAATAACTATGATTGGTAAATCTTGGTTTTCTAAAGCTTTACGTAAATTGATTGCTCCAGGATTTGAACAGACAAACTTTATTTGAGGAGCTATTTCAAGTATTGACTTTAAGGTAGTAGCACGGTTGGGATTTACGTGACCGACAATTACATAATCAATTTCGGTGACATCAAATCTTGCTTTTAAAGCATCTAAATATTTTTCTGTAAAAGTTTCCCCTGGAGGGTCAATTAAAGCAGTTTTATCAGCTTTGATTAAATAAGAATTAGCGGTAGTACCTTTACTCAAAGCGTATTCTATCTCGAATCTTAACCGCGTCCAACTACGGGAACGAATGATTGTTGTATCTGTAGCGATAGGTAAAATTTGAACGTCGCGGGGTTTATTTTCTGTCATAGCTGAGGGGGAAGAGAGGGGGAAGAGGGGGAAGAGGGGGAAGAGGGGGTAGAAATAAAAATTCCTAACTCCTCACTCCTAACTCTTAACTACTTAATAGTGATTTCCAACTTTTCTATGATGTACAGCGGTTAATGCATCGGCTTTACTAACTTTACCGGCATCTACGGTGCTGTATACTACCCAATGGTCACCAGCATCCATTCTGCTGACTACTTCACATTCCACGTAGGCTAATGCGTCACTAAGAATAGGAACACCGTTTTCTGCTGGTTGGGTTTTCACTCCCTCAAAACGGTCTGCACCGGGTCGGAATCGTTTAAGAAAATGTTTCATCAAGCTTTGATAATTCCCTTCTTCGAGAATATTCAAAACAAATTTGTCTCCAACCTGCATCAAGGATTCAATTGCTCTATCTTTTGCAACTGCAATAGTTAATCCCAAGGGTTTGAAACTAGCTTGATTTACCCAAGATGCTAGCATCGCGCTTTTTACATCTCCTTGTTGAGCAGTAATAATATATAAACCACCGCTCAATCTTCCTAAAGCTTTATCTAAGTCAGCATCAAGAGATTTCATGTTTTTGATGCTTTTTGCTCGATTCAATAATTGTCCTAAGTCAGTTCCTGCTTCTTCACACTGCTTATAAGTATTCTCGGTAGGAGTTTCTTTGATTTTGATGGCTCCAAAAGCAGGTTTTAATCCCAATTCGCGGAATTTAACTAATACTGGGTCGATTGGTTCATCATCACCACCACCAGTTTCAAATAATCCGACTGCTTGTTTATCGTGTACCGAACCCAATATAGTACTCAAAGCAGTTTGCAATTTTTCATCGGATGCTGGTGGCATTCCTAAGATAATTCCAGTAAACCGACTTGCTTGTTCTCTTAATTCTTGTAAATCAACGTCTTCGCTCAAATCTACTGTTTCTACAGCGATTTCGGTTTTGGAAACACCGCTAGCTAATGCTTGAGCTAATTTATCGCTGTCACCGTATTTGGAAACGTAGAAAATACCAACTGTTTTCTCAGCTTTGGCTTTATTCTTACTCCAATTGCGATATCTTCCGATTAATTCATCTACATTGTGAGATAAAAGCGGTCCGTGTCCGGTTGCTACCATTCCCACGGTTTCCAATTCTCCCATGCGTTTGAGAGCGGACATTACAGAACGAGCGTTGGGAGCCATCAAACACTCGTAATAGTATTTGTATTCTCCACTAATTGCATTTAAATCTTCATCAAAGGTCGCATCGGAACAATAATGCATTCCAAAAGCATCGCAGGTAAAGAGAATTTTTGTTTTATGGTCGTAAGTAAAGATTGTGTCTGGCCAGTGTAGATTGGGAGCAATTACAAATTCGAGTTCGTGTCCGTTTCCTAAATCCAAACGGTCGCTGTTTTTTATAATTTGTTTTTTGAAAGGTTGATGAACGAGATTTTCTAGAAATTGAATCGCTACTTTGGAACCAACTACGGTAACTTCGGGAGCTAGCTGTAAAAAATCCTTTACTAATCCGCTATGGTCTGGTTCTGTATGACTAATAATTAAATAATCGATTTCTGCTGGATTGATAAGTCCATTAAGAGTATCTAAATAAAGCTTGCGGAACTTTTCGTGAGAAGTATCAACCAAAGCAGTCTTTTCACCACGGATGATAAACGAGTTATAGGTAGTACCGTTTTCCAAACCGAACTCGATATCAAATCTATCTCTATCCCAATCCAGAGAGCGAATCGCTGTTGTATCCTCAGCAATATCCGCCGTCTGCATGGTCAGTTTTTTTTCGACTTTATCGGTAACTGCTACCATAACTCTTCTCCTTAATAGATTTTTATATCTGAGTATTTATGCCTCAATACTATTGTGACACGAGATAATTGTAAATTTTTATCAATATTCTATTGGTGAGTTTAAGAAGATTAATGCTTTGGGGATTGGGGATTGGGGATTGGTAATTGGTAATTGGTAATTGGTAATTGGATAAAATTATTCTTTATCGTAGTTTTGATATGGGAATAGTGGTTTAATATCGTATTCTATCGACAAATCGTCAAATATCTTCTTCGCTCTATCTACCACAACAGCTTCATCTTCCAAGATAAGAGGTTTATCTTCTTGAATCATTTTTCTTGCTTGTAAGAAATTAATGTTTGCTACCTTAGCTAAAGCTTTGATATGCTGCTTATTTTTAGAATCGGCTG
>JBCBHT010000194.1:0-13815 GCA_038525335.1 Cyanobacteria bacterium J06621_15
AACTCGGGTGTTGGGTTTCACTCCCTTCAACCCAACCTACAAATATCATTGTGGCACCCCTCATAACTTATGTGGTCAAGCACTACTACTCCGCTACATTAATTTTGATGGATAGAAAACGTTTGTACAAAACCCTTCTAAAACACAGAGGAAGAGGGTTTAGAGAATTATTCGATTTTAAATAAAATTTGTACTACCCCTAACTCAATATATGAGACAAAAAAAGGACACGATAACGTGTCCCTTGAATATAAATAGTTTTTGGATACTTCTACAAATTTCTCAATGTTGAAGAACTAACTAAGAAATATTACAAAGATGGAACGTACTGTGGTTTTTCTGGTACTTCTGCGTACTCAGCCACAATTTGACGGAACTCGTCACCATCAATGGTTTCTTTCTCAATTAGTAAATCAACCAATCTATCCATTAAGCTGCGATGGTCGCGCATCATCTGCAATGTTGCTTGATACTGCTCTTCAACGATTTCACGAACTTGAGAATCAATGCGAGATGCAATAGATTCTGAATATTCTGAGCGTGTTGTCCAGTCGCGACCGAGGAATACTTCTCCCTGCTGACTTTCCAATGACAATGGTCCTAAGTCGGACATCCCGAATCGAGTTACCATTTGACGAGCCATTCCGGTTACCTGTTGCAGGTCATTACCAGCACCAGTAGTAATTTCATCTCTACCAAAAATTACTTCTTCAGCAGCCCGTCCACCCAAAGCACCGGAAATTCTTGCTTTCAACTGAGAACGACTGATTAAACCTTGGTCTTCACTAGGAGTAAACCAAGTCAAACCTTGAGCTTGTCCGCGAGGAATCAAGGTAACTTTTTGTACTGGGTCGTGGTCTTTAACTAAAGTTCCGACCAGAGCATGTCCGACTTCATGATAAGCAATCAAACGCTTGCTCTTACTGTCAACCAAAGGAGTACCTTCCATACCCGCAACTACCCGGTCAACAGCGTCATCAATTTCTGTAAGCGTAATACCTTCTTTACGTCTTCTAGCAGTCAGAATTGCTGCTTCATTGAGCAAGTTAGCTAAATCCGCACCGGTGAAACCAGGAGTACGACGAGCAATTGCATCTAAGGATACGCTTGGGTCTAATTTCTTGTTACGTGCGTGGACTTCTAAGATTTCCAAACGTCCTTTGATATCGGGTGCATCAACAATCACCTGTCTGTCAAAGCGTCCGGGACGTAACAGTGCTGCGTCCAATACATCGGGACGGTTGGTAGCAGCAATAATAATAATACCGGTATTACCTTCAAAACCATCCATTTCGGTCAGCAACTGGTTGAGGGTTTGTTCCCGCTCGTCGTTACCACCACCGATACCCGCACCACGCTGTCTTCCCACAGCATCAATTTCATCGATAAAGATGATACAAGGAGCGTTATCTTTTGCTTTTTTAAACAAATCGCGAACGCGGGAAGCACCCACACCCACAAACATTTCTACGAACTCGGAACCAGAAATACTAAAGAAAGGAACCCCAGCTTCTCCAGCGATTGCTTTTGCTAATAAAGTTTTACCAGTTCCCGGAGGACCTACCAACAATACACCTTTAGGAATTCTTGCTCCTACAGCAGTAAATTTCTCGGGTTGCTTGAGGAAAGTAACAACTTCACCAAGTTCTTCTTTCGCTTCCTCAATTCCCGCTACATCATCAAACATAACTCCGGTCTTTGCTTCCATTTGGAAACGTGCCCGAGACTTACCGAAGTTCATAGCTTGACCGGGACCACCGGGAAGATTGCTCGAACGACGGAACAAAAGGAACAATCCACTAATCAATAAGATTGGAAAAATCAGATTACCTAATAATCCCCAGATAGCTCCGTCATTTCTTACGGGATGAGCATCAAAGCTGACATTTTTGTCTTTGAGCTTACTAATTAATTCGGGAGCATTAACAGGTAAATCTACCCGTACTCGCTGAATCCGACCGTCGATTTGTGGGTCAACAGCTTCAACGATTGCGGTTCTACCACCTTCATACAAATCCACCATCGTGACTCGATTATTATCTAAATATTCGAGGAAACGACCGTAGGTCATGCGAGTGCTAGCAGCGTTTTTGCCCATATCAGCAGGAGTATTCGCGAACGCTCCTTGCCAAAAGAAAAAGCCTATCACTAAAGCAGGCAAGGTCCAAAGAACTAGGACTCTCCAAGAGAATTTCATTTTATTTCGCCTCTAGATACCAATGGGATGCATCACCCCGTTAACATAATCAATGTGAAACGGATGTATATAAATCCCGATTTGTTTTAACTTCATCTTTATGTATGACCTGTCGCATTAATCCGATTGGGCTATACGACATTTGCCAAAACATTATTATTATTCTTAACTAAATGTAACTTAATTTTAAGACTTTTTACCATGTTAGGGAATTGGTAATTGGTAATCGGTAATGGGTAGTTGGCAATTAATAGATAAGCTAACTCCAAAATCCTAATTTCTAATTAGCCCTTCACTCCTTGCCTTTAATTCCCCATTGCGTAAAGCTACCAAGGCTTTGACGGTACCTTGCGCTTGTGCTAAAAGATGTTGCGGTGTAACTCCCTACTACCAATTACCAATTACCCATTACCTAATCTATTTCGATTCGGTAATTTTCAAAGTGTAGGGAAAATAATCTCCTTCCTTGTAGGAACCTATCCAAATTCGGTATTCACCTTCGAGCCATTCGCCTATGATACCGGGATTTTTGTCTTCAAATTCGTCATTACACCAGGTGCCACCGGGACCTTTGATTATTAAAGTTGTATCTTCAGGACTTTCTATAACCAGTTTCATGTAGTCGAATTTATTTTTTAATTTGAGGGTATGGTCTGGTTCTGTATCCATGTAACCAGTACATGCTCCGGTTGGTGTATCTTTTCTGTCAGAAATATCTTTTCCTGGTACTTTACCACCGCTCATTCCGCGAACCGTAAGGGGGTCTTTGGATAAAGGACGCTCTATAGTTATATCTCCAAATATTGCTGGGGGAGTTTCTTGAGCTTTAGCTACATTGTTTATTCCGGATGCTGTTGCTAGCGATAAGAATGCAAATGATAGCTTTATGAATCTAGGGAATAATTTTTTAGACATTTTGATTACATTTTTCTAAGTGCTTGAAATGACAATAAAATTACATTTATTGTTCCCTAACCTAAGAGTAATTACTATTCTTCAGCAGAATGAAAATTACATGTAAAAAATAGGCGTATAGTTAAAAAGTGAAAGATTAACGGGGAACAATGAAGATAAAAATTTTGGTGTTGCTGATTTAACTATTGACAGCCCCCCGAACCTAATTATGGGCGACTTTTCAATGTATTTCTCTTCCAGAGTTGGGGGATTTAGGGAGCGTTGATTAGGTGGTAATAATAAATTCATGTTTCAATTAAGCAATGCCAAAATTTTCGTTTTTCAGATGAGTTTTTTAAAGCTAGTAGCTACTACATTTATTACATTTATTACATCTATTACATCCAGTACATCTCATACTTGCTTTTCCAGAATAAATAGGGGCACAATTTTATGTGCCCCAAGGTAATTATTCAAGATTTTGGCTTACTTCACGGGATTATCATGCTTTTATTTACGGAAATTTAATTCGCGATTTTTATTGCTTGTTCCAAACGAAGCTTATCTAAGCCAGTATTATTAAGTAGTACCCAAGAATCTACAATATCTGGACCGTTCATTTCTCCAGTTAGAGCAGCTCTTAAACTCCGCATCAGCAAGCCTTTTTTGACGTTTTGCTCTTTAACTACCCGTTTGATGATGTCTTTGGCAGCGGAAGCATTTATCTCGCTATCTAAAGCCGCGACAACTCCCTGGAGCGCAGTTTTGACTCCTTCTTTTTGCAGTTGTTCTTGTGCTTCGGAATCAATTTCTACTGTCTCGATAGAAAATAGTTTGGCAATATCCACAGCTTCAGTTAAACGAGATATACCGGGTTGAATTAAAGCAGTTAACTTTTCTAACCAATCCCGTTCCTTGGTTTCAGTAAATTCATATCCTGCTTCTTTCCAGAAAGGTATCAGTAAATCGGTAAGTTTATCTACCGACATTGCGTGAATATACTGACTATTTATCCAATCCAGTTTATCCCAATCGAATTTCGCACCAGCTTTGTTAACTCGTTCAAAAGTAAACTCTTTGGCAGCATCTGGTAGAGTAAAAATTTCTTGGGTAGAATCCGGTGGAGACCATCCTAATAAGGTCATATAGTTAACCAAACCTTCTGGAGTAAAACCCATTTTCTTAAAGTCAGAAATTGAGGTCACACCATCTCGTTTAGAAAGCTTAGCACCTTTCTCATTCAAAATTAGAGGAGTATGAGAAAATTCTGGAACCTTGGCTCCGAATGCTTCATACAGTAAAATTTGCTTTGCCGTATTAGCAATATGGTCTTCTCCGCGAATTACATGGGTAATTTGCATATCCATGTCATCCACCACCACGGCAAAATTATATAGCGGTTGACCGATACCGTCGTCAGCAGCACGAGCGATAACCATATCACCACCCAAATCGCTACCGACCCAACTCATCTCACCTCTTACCAGGTCATTCCATTTAATTTCGCGGGTGTCATCAATTTTGAAGCGAATTACAAAACTTCGTCCTTCAGCTTTGAATTGTGCTTCTTGTTCTGGTGTTAAATCACGGTGACGATTATCATAACGAGGTGCTTGATTTCTAGCTTTTTGAGATTCACGTAAAGCTTCCAACTCCTCGGAGGTGGTGTAACAGCGATAAGCTAATCCCTTATCCAGAAGACTTTGCACCTTTTTTTTGTACATTTCTAAGCGCTCGGTTTGAAAAAATGGACCTTCATCCCAATCCATTCCCAACCAGCGCAGTCCTTCAAGGATATTATCGGTATATTCGGGACGAGAACGTTCCGTATCGGTATCTTCAATTCGTAAAATAAATTTGCCGTCATGATGACGAGCAAACAACCAGTTAAATACAGCAGTTCTAGCCGTACCAATATGTAAATTCCCAGTTGGACTGGGAGCAATACGCACTCTACAAGTCATACGATTCGTGATATTTTTGATTTAATCACCACAGGCAATTCTGAGCAAACTGTCCGTTGAGACTTACTCAATAATTAAAGTGGCGCGATTTTAGATTGTCATTTATCCAATCAACAATTGCAATAGAAATTACAATAGATAAACTAAAACCTCCACCTAATTCTAAAAAAAGGTAAAGGCTGTTAACTCACTTAAGTAAGTTAAGAGTAATCATACTTTTAAAACTTTATCAAACTTAAGAACGGGACTGACGGGATTCGAACCCGCAACTTCCGCCGTGACAGGGCGGTGCTCTAACCAGTTGAACTACAGTCCCATATATTTGCGACTTTCCAAGTATGCCTCTTCTACCGTGGTTTGTCAAGGGGTAATTTGAATTAATTTTGGAAAATTGGGCATAGGGCATGGGACAATCAGTTAGGAGTTAGGGGTTAGGAGTAATGAGTTAGGAGTTATTTACTACTTAAAGTTTATATTTCCAATGCCCAATGCCCAATGTCCAATCCCCAATTACCAATTACCCTTCGGGTTCAGCAGTTGCTCATGGGGGAAACCCCCAAGACCACACTAACTCACCGCAACGCAGTGGTTCACCAATTACCAATTACCGATAATTTATCAATAAACCTGGATACCCAACCTTTGATATTGCTTTTTCTGTCTTGATTGTCTGCTAGTTTCTGCAAAATTTTCGGTTTTATTTTTTCGTACTGTGCTTTGAGAATTGTTTTGCTTTGATTTGGTGAGATAAAGCTTGTGGAATTATGGCTTGTTTGCAACCAATTGAATAGCTGTTCGCGTTGGTGGAATGCCAGTAGCAATCAAAATTCTGTCTTTGAGCTTGGATAATCAAACCATATCCCAACGTTTTGCTAGAGAAATTTTTATTGGTACTGGCATTCCACCATTAGTACAATCTTCTGCTAAATATACTTTACCTCCTCCTCCTTTACCAATTAAGTCTCTAATTAAGTAACGGTGATTTAAAAATTTACCTATATAAGGGTCTAATTCTGTTTTATGTTTTTGAGTGAACATCTTATGAATTTCTTGTTGCAACATAAATCAATGAATTAATACTTTTCAACCATCAAGTCAGCGAGTAGGGAATAGAAAGGAGTTATATAAGCGAGTAGTAAGCGGTTAAAGGTTTATAAGTTATAGTTTCAGCCTTTATTGATGTTTCAACTACCATTACGTAGTACTGTAACTAGATAAATAATTCTAGTTGACTATTTGTATAAAGTTTTAATAAAAAATACCGAGATTAATCGGAAACACACTAGATATTATGTAACACAGGCAATAAGCTAAGCCTATGAGAAATTTTACTGAAACGCTTTTGTACTCTACGTGGATTTAGGAAAATATTCTCAGTAAATATACTATGACAGCTTGGGTGAATGATGATAATATTTAAGCCGAAAGCTTTTAATCATAGGCTTTTTTAAGGATTCATAAAATTTATCGCTGCCCAAAAATATTTAATAAGTTTAAATACCTGTTTTTTAGATATCAAAGAAAATATACTTAGGTTAAGCTCGTTAATGATGGGATGATAAGATAAGTATTTATAGCTACATTAATGTTCATTTACGGACTGCTGGGTTAACTTGATGGGATGACAGCAAATTTCAATTGATTCTAATACACGAGGGAACCTTACTCAGTAAAGGAGTAAGGTTAAATTTCTACTAAGGGTGAAAACCGCTATATTTTAAGAAATACGTTCTCGAATTACACGAATGAGTCTTTCAAATCGTGATTCTATCTTGAGTCGGAATACTAAGAATTGAGTACGCTGTAATCTATTAAAGTTATTGTCGCTGACTAAAATGAGTGAAGGTTGTCCGCTCGGAAAAGTTGCACCAATGGTTAAACCTTCAGTGTTATCTAATGGAACTTCTAATTTTCCTAAGCTCATTAGTAATTCTTTATTGACTGGTTTAATAGTTTGAATATCAACTTCTTTCAAACTATCAATGTTTTTAATATCGGAAGCTTTTGATAATGAGACTTTAAATAACGAATTGACAAAACCAAATCCAGTAAAAGTTCTTTCTATACTGAGAAAATTATCTTGATTGTCCAATGCAATTAAATCAGTTAATCCGCTAGCAAACCTGGCATTAAGCTTAAAAAAAGGTTTAACTAGTTTACTAGGATATAGAAATTCTTTCTCTACTATTTGAGTTTGTAAATTGTATTTGATGATTCTACATAGACTACCCTGATTGGGTTTAGCTTTATCTCCATCTTGTATCAGTGCGTTTTCTGTTGCTGTAAATAAATACTTTTTGTCTGGTGTAATTGTCAAACTTTCAAAAGCTAAATTATTGCGAATACCGCTTTTTTTATCTTGAGACGGTAAAAACTTTTGAGGTATAGGTAAACTAGATATTTCCTGTCCGGAATCGATAGAAAATTCTTTGATGAATGGATTAATTCCTTTATCAGCATCACCTTCAGATGAAACAAATATAGATGAATTGTTCAAAGCAATTCCTTCTGGGTCGATAGTACCAGCAGGAAAAGTTTTTCCATTTTTATCTTTTAATGTTGTTATTTTAATGGTTTCAATATCACTTTTTTGAAAAGAATCTTCGCTAAAATTTATTTTTAACGTGTAAAATCTCGCTGGTGATTTTTGAGAACGGTCATCGGATATAGCATAGTAAACCTGGTTTCTGGCATCATAAGTTATTCCTGATAGTCCTCCTAACTCAGTATTTTCAAAACTAGTTCCAGTAGGTAAAGTCGCTTCACCGACAAAATCAATACCTGTCACCTCAACAGCAGAACTGCTAAAGCTGGTGGAAACAAGCATGACGATGATAATTGTGGCAAAAAATAGAATAATTATCGGTAACTTAAATAGTTTTCTAATTCCCACGGTATTTATTCAATTAGTGAAAGCCACGAATACGATATCACAGGAGTAGGGAGATGAGAAGATAATAATCTAATTGCAGATTCAATAAAAAACCCGGTTTTATATAAAACCAGGTTTTTGGCGTTTTTATGAATAATAGGAAAAGGGTGATTTTTTCGACAACCCCTTGTAGCTAAAAAAAGATAATTTTAAACTAACTTGCTTAAGCTAGAACAAAATCAACGTCACTTGTACCAGCAGTTTCCGACTGACCTGATTGCAACTTTTGACCATTTACTTCAATAGCAAAAGGTGTTGGATCTAAACTGAGATTGTAATCGGTTTTATCAGAAGTATATCCAACACTCGCAACCATTTTACGACCTTCATCGGTATACTTGAAAGCCAACATTTGATTCTTCTGCTGCTTATTGTCGTAAGCCCAGATTACCATGTACTGTTCGCCTTGATATTCAAATATCTTTGGCGGACGATTGGGAACGTAGCGTCCAGCATCACCGAAGCTTGCATCTAAAAATCCTTGAACAGAACTTTCTTCTACAGAAGCAAAAGCAACCTCATCAGCAGCTGGTTCTACAGCATCAGGTTCGCTTTCTGGTGGAGCTTCTTCTTTTCCACGATTACGGAAGTAGTCTACAGCTTTCTTGGTTCCGATTGCACCAGCAGCAGCGACACCTGCACCAATCAGTAAATTACGAAGCGTATTCTTAGCCATGATTTATTTCAAAGAATAAACATCGAGGTAACATCCTATCACTAAGAGAGCCTAAGTCAAGATTGATTCATCTTTTTTATATAATTTCAAGGCAATACACACTAAAATCTGTTCATGGGTTAGGGATGGGTAGAAAAAAATTATTTTTTATTCACCTATTAATCTTGATAGGACAGACCAGTAGTTCATTTCATTAGTTTTAATGGTTTCAATTGGATATCTTGAATGATTTAGTCATCAACCGGGAGCATCAACTCTTTGCTTCGTTTCCATTCCCATTATTTTCAATATTGGTTAAATTATCGTTTCCATTATTATTTCCGTTGTTATTCCCATTATTATTTCCGTTACCATTTAAATTATCGCTGAAATTAATGTTTATATAAAATCTAATATTGATTAAGCTACCTTTTTTACCGCTCAGCAGATAGCCTAAAATTATTCCTATTACTAAAGATAACAAAGTCATATTATCTTGCTCGAAGGATGAGATAATAAAAGAATTTAACTATTATATTGATTAATTAATTTAAAAAACTGTTCAACTCAGCCTAAAAGCATTTCTTGTTTGTAACAAGAAGATTACTTTTTAGGCAATAAATGTAGATTCAATTAGTCATTTATCTTCTCGCTCAAAAGTTTACCTTTTGGCAACTGCTTGTCGATAATATATCGAGGAGAAGTTAATATTGTGACTTTGATGCTAAATGGTTTTACTTCTACTGAAAAATTTGTTGGAAGACCCAAGATATAGCGTTTCTTGGTCTCCGCAAGGTACATCTAAAGACCTCACCCCTAACCCCTCTCCTTATCAAGGAGAGGGGAAATGAAGCAAAGTTTTATCAATGTGAGGTAATCACTGTATCTCAGTTGCTGTAGGAACGCTATAGGTAGAACTATTGTGGAATAGAGACAAGAAAATACCACGAAAACGTACAAACTTCTAATCATGTTCATTTGGGTTCCCCTTGATTGTTTCACCCGAAACTCAAACTCAAGACCGAATTGAGATTCGGGCTGTTAAATATGCGAATTTATCGGAAAGACTCAATCAGTACTGCTGCTCCAGCTAAACAAATTAAAACAATTCCAGACCTCCAAATACATGCAAATACAAAAGGAAAAAGACTAATAGTTATCTGTGAGGTACCGATAATTCCAGATAAAGCAGCAGCGAATGTAAAACCTATTATGATAAAAGCAAAGTATTGCAGAGCTTTTAAGGCTAGTCTAAATAAAGGACTGAATTTATTAGTTGTCATGACTTTATACTCCTGATTATTGTAATACAAAAGATTGAATATTGAATTTCAGCAAAAAAGCCGGGAAGTGCTATAACATAACACTTTCACCGGCTCGTAAACTTCCTGTTTATCGATAGCCAAATTCGATTTTAGACTTTAGATTATTTCCTTATGGACACATGCTGTTGCTTGCGTCGCTCTGAAAACGATACATCCGAAGGGTGAGGTTTAAAAAGGATTCCGGATTTATTAGTGGTCGAATAATTGAAGTAAACCTGGGGAATTTCAGACTGACCATTATCTTGAAATCAGAATCCAATATTTATTCTGATAAATGCCATTGATTCCAAGTATTGGTAACTTGATGATATGCATTATGAATTGGTTGCAATTGATGGGGCTTAAGTAGATATCGATAGCATATGTGACTCCCTAAATAAACCGCTAGTTCGTGGTTCTTTCTTTCGCTACTAATCCGAAATTCGCCGTGTCCGGTCTCACACAGGGCTTGAATTAATAGAAAACTCATGTGGGAAAATACCACGGGTAGCACTACTGTATTTGATGGACTGGACTGCTGTATTTTAATGGATGGCTTTGCGGAAAGTTTGTCCCCTATACGCAGATACATCCTCATCGGCTGCTCTGTTTCTAGGAATTCTTGTAATTGTGGGAAGGTCATATGATTTTAGATTGCGATGAGTGCGGTGGGAGGTAAATTTTGCTTTTTGCTGATTTCAATGCTTTTCGCGAATCTTTATTTATACCTATGTATTATAGGTGTAAACAATCTTGTTGTGTAAATTCTACAAACATTTTATCAAAAATAAAAGTATCTCAGTATACAATTTTCTTTTTTTTGTCTTTTTTGCTGTTAATTTCATATACACCTAAAGATAGATATCCTATAATTTTGACCATGAAAATAGTTTTACTTCAATTTTAATCAACCGATGAGCAATTGCCTCTAAAGATGCTCAAAGATAAGCTATATGATAATTTGAGACTATTTTAAACTGATTATATTTTCTCGTAAACTGCTGGAAATAATGAAAAATAATATCTCAATATATATATTTGTATGCCTTAATACCAAATTTCAGTAAATTTGATTTACATTTGAATGATATTGATAAAAGTGAAAGAAAATGACTAAGGATAAAATTGGAGACCAAGATAAATTACGGGAAATGCTGATTTTCTTTTTGAAGGAAATGGGAGCAACCCAGGTGGAATTATCCAAGGGTATGGGTGTCAGTCGTCCCGTGGTAATTGATTTTCTTAATCAGGATAAAGATTATTTACCTGTTAGTAGCGAAGGATTAGTGAAATTATGCGAAAATTTGCAGAAAAATCGACCCTCAAAAAGAAAATCGAATAAAGACAGTAATGAAGATGAGTCTAATCTTCCTCCGGAGAAGATGAGACAAAAATTAGGAGAAATCGGTGCTGATGAACTTTTAGAGTCTGCTGGTTTTTTACCCAATCAAACCGAAAGTATTCGAGTTTCTCCAGAAAGATTTTTCCAAATTGCTCAAATAGTTGCATTATTAGAACTGTTGGATTTTGAAGATTTACTTTCTACAACCAAGGAATTTTTAGCATCTGCTAGCAATAAATTAACTATTGCTAGTACAAAATGGTTTGATGATTATCAGGACGATGATGCTTTACAAGCTTTGATTAACAAACTTTGGGAACCTCAGCCTACATTGGGTTTAAAGTTAAAGTTACAGGTTATCGAAAAGCTGAAATCTAGTCGCGATAATTTGAGGAATGCTGGTAAAACTAAGTTTAGCCGTAAAGAAGCTATCTCACTATTTCTGAGTATTCTGATTAAGGAGAAAATGAGCGATGAAGCCTCATTACATGCAAGAATTAAAAAGCTGGAATTTCAAACTTTATCTTGCTCTATTGATGATGATGAACAATATAGCGATATTTATCGTAATTTAGAGACAATTGCTTATTATGCAGAGTCTCAGCTTAAAACTCCCGGTATTTCACTCAAAAAGAAACCAGAAACCCGAATATTAGATTCTATTCAACCCGTAATTATGGCGATCGCCACTTGTAGTTTTGGTTCGGGTAAGCAAAATAGCGAACCGTTGGAGTGGATATATACATCCAGCAATACCATGGTGGAAAACGCTATCAGTGCTTGTACTCTAAATATGGGTTTGAAAGAAGATACTTTTTTAACAATTTCGACAAATACTCTTGATAGCAGCATTCATTCTCTAGTTGAAACAACAGTAATTTTAGGAGAAAAACAGCAATATCAAGGAATTTGGGTTGATAGAGATTCTATGACCGTAATGTTACAAGCTATTGTTTGTGCTGTAAAACAATGGTTTGCGGATAAAACTAGGAAAAAAGAGCTTGATAGTAAAATATACGAATCAGCCTGTAGAAATCTTTCTGATTTAAGAAAAAGATTAATCAAAATTAGAAAAGCATTTCACAATTTTCAATTTTTAGATGAAGGATGTCAAGTATCGGAAATTAAAAAAATTGCTGAAGAAGCGAAACAGAATCTAGAAAACATTCCTGCTGATTATATTTATTTTGCTTACCGCTTAAATTTTTATCGTTGTTACTGTTTAGCTAAGCGCTTGGAACTAAGATTATCAAACTTTCAAGGTAATATTATCAATGCTAAATCTTTAATTTCAGAACTTACCGAAGCCATCAATCATCCCGAAAATTTTAAATTAAATATAGATAAAAAAGAGCTTTCCCCCATAGAAGCTTTAGTTCATTCCGAAATTTATTTATACGAACTTTCTGCTGGACATAGTTCTAAATTATTTCAAGAAATACACACAAATCGTTCAATTGACTTTGGTCAATGGGATAAAAAAATTACCAATGTTAGGAATACAAATTCTTGTTACAAAGATGCTGGACTAGATGTTTACGAATCTTTATCGGAAATTACGGGTAATATAGCCAGAATTTATTTTTATGTTTCTCGTGATATCACTGATTTAGAACAAGTACCGCAAATGTTTCTTTCTGCTGCTTATTATGCGCTACGTATCGGTTTAATCCAACGTGTATCTAGATGGATTGCTTTAGCAGGAAGAGTTTGGATTAGATTAAAAAATAAAAAACTAGCACTACAGGCTTTAAAACTATCCGAAAAACTCGCTAAAACTGATTTAACAACTGGTCACAGCGATAACTTTGCTCAAGCAGTTCTTTCAGAAATAAATTTACTCAAAGGAGAATATTTATTACTAATTGATAAAAATGAAACAGCAGCATTAACAAATTTTATTGAAGCTCTCAAAGGTTCGGTATACTTGGGCTTAAATCGACGTATTTGTGATTCGCTATTCAATATATATCGGTGTTCCGAAAAACTAGGCAGCCTTAGTATTAAAGAAGGACTAAACCGAGTCTTTTCTGAAGAAGAGAAATTGATAAAATCGAATATAAAAAAACTCAATCCTATGAGTAACAACAACTCAGAAAAAGCCTTAGAATTGCTTTGTAATTTATATAGCAAAAAAGATAATCCCACCTGGTTCCAAGTACGTCATGAATTTTCCACTCTCGCAGCCCAAATATGGCAAACTTGGCATCAAGATACATGTGAAAATAATATGAATACAACGCATCCTATTGCAAAAGAAATCGAAGCAGGAACTTGGCTTTGTCAGGTTGAAGAGTGATGGGTTTTATTAGGGAGTGGGTAGAGGGGAAAGAGTGGGGAGAGGGGGTAGAAATATTTTTACCTGCTCTCTTAGCGAGCGGTTTGTCCCATTAATTTTGACCTCCCTAAATTAACCCATCATCTTTTATGGGACAGACCAGTAGTACTTCACCACATAAGTTATGAGGGGTAAACATCAATTTGATTTGAAATCGAATAATCCTCTAAACCCTCTTTCCTCTGCGTC
>JBCBHT010000195.1:0-13812 GCA_038525335.1 Cyanobacteria bacterium J06621_15
CAGAGAGCGCGGAGGACGCAGAGGGAAGAGGTTTTAGAGGATTGTTCGATTTTCAATAAAATTGATATTTACCCCTCTTCCCCCTCTTCCCCCTCCCTTTCTTCACCCATCATATTTAATGTGAAATCGAATAATTCTCTAAAACCTCTTCCTCTGCGCTCTCTGTGGTTATTTATTTTAAACGCTTAATATTTATATTATTTATGTTTTAGCCATCCAATTAATTATTAGGATGGCTTTCATTTTTATATTTTTTGTATGTTGCTGCTTTTTATGATGTTAAATGCTTTATGTATAATTATGATTTTAAATTGGCTTTCTTGAATATCTATAGTCTACTGAGAAGCAACTCAAAATAAAACTTTTATTTGTTTTTTAGTCTTATTTAAAACCATATCAAAAATATTTTTATACAAAAAATTAGTCATATTTTAAACAAAATAATTCTATATTTAGCGTGTTTTCTGTTACATAATAATGGATTTGCGAAACTAAATTTTGAATTTCTAATATTCTAATTGTCAGGCATAAAGCCTAATAGATAAGCTTTTCAGCACTAATAAATTATTTTTAACCGTTGAATATCAAGCTATTTTTATTACTTTATAGGCTAATTTTTTATAAGTTAATAATTGTACAAATAATCAAATGAGAACGTATTAATTTTTGCTTTTATTCTTTTAATAAATAAAAAATAAATGTCAGATTCTGGAACAAAAAAAACAAAATTTCTTCAATATGTAAATTCACTTTAAAATGTAATTTACAAGTTTAATGAAATATCATTTGGCTTTTAGTTATTTTGATGATTTGGAGGTTATTAATCAAAAAGCTCAAGCTGGTAAATGTCCCGCTCACTTAATGTTAAATGTTGCTCGGCTATTAGATGCAAAAATACATCAACCAAATGATAATTTTTTGTTACCTGTGGATTATGTATATGAAAAAATTATAGGAAGCCAGCATACCTGGTCTTTAGCACGAAAAGTTTCAACCGCAATAGATGATAACGATGTCATATTTTGTACCGATGAATCCATCGGTATACCAATAGCAAAATATTGTGGAGGAAAACGCAAAGGTCTAAAAATAGCTGTATTTGTCCACAACCTCAATAGACTGCGAGGACGTTTTGCTTTGAAGTTGTTTAAGGTGAGACAACATATTGATTTGTTTATGACGGCTAATCAAAAGCAAGCTCGTTTTCTACGTGATTATTTAGATTTAGCAGAAAATCAAGTTTGTCAGTTTCCTTATCAACCTACAGATATCTCTTTTTTCAAACCGAAACATTCTTTACTGAAAAAATCGCGTCCCTTGATTGTAAGTGGAGGTTTAGAACAACGAGATTATCGCACTCTTGCACAAGCGACGGAAGCATTAAATGTTGATGTCAGAGTTTCTGCTGCTTCTCCAACTCAAACTGTTAATTTACGGACTTTTCCTCAAGCTATTCCTGCGAATATGTCCTATCGCTATCATGACTGGAAGTCTTTATTGCAGCTTTACCGCGATGCTGACATTGTTGTCATCAGCCTGCTTCAAAATAATTTTCAAGCTGGTTTATCTACTTTGTTTGAAGCGTTGGCTTGTCGGAAACCAGTTATTGTTACCCGTTCTGAAGGGATTATTCAAGAATTGATTGATGAAAAAGCTGTTTTGGGTGTAAATCCTGGGGATTATCAAGGTTTGCGTCAAGCAATTAACAGTCTGTTGGCTGATTCTAAACAGAGCCGAGCTATAGCCGAAAAAGGTCATCAATTGGTACTTGAGCGCTATAACAGCCAAATTTATACCAAAGCTTTGGTTGAACAATTGAGAAATATTTCATCTGAGCAGTTTTTGATAAATGTTTAATATCTGAGTTTAAATAATCCGAGTTTGTAGGTTATACGCATATACAGGGTGCATCACTTTGTTTTTTATATTATATTTTTTAGAGCAAAATTAGGCTTTGCTGTTAGCGAAGCGTAGCGTTAGCCATATAAAAGTATGAATAGTCCCCCATCCCCCAATTTTGGGGGAGAAACATAATAATTTAAAGTCTCTCATTACCCCCAAACTTGGGGGTCACGGGGGCAGGGGATTTAAGGGGCTATCTTAGAAATTCATACCTGTATGGCTAGCGCAAAATATTAAAATGTGATTTCACATTGGAAGAGACGTAGCATTGCTACGTCTCTACATTAGTTTCATGTTCACTACAAAGCGTAGGTGAATCGATTATTAACGAGGTAGAGCAGAGTTTTGCTGGGAATGTAAAATTGGCATGGCAAATAATCCCCAGGCTAAACCTGTAATTAATCCAAAGGGTGTGACAACCCAATTATGAAAACTCCACCAACCGAAAATTTGTGCTGCCATCTCTAAGGGATAAGCCATCATTAATACAGTTGCTAAAGCTGCTCCACTCCAACCGTATTGATGCAGCCAATAAAAGCTTTTACCTTTATCGATAATATACAGCAAACGTGTAGCAAATAAACCCATGACTGTACCGTAACAACGCATACATACTGCCATGATAAAAGGTGATGCTAATTCCACTCCCATGTTGGGTTGAGGACATACATGATGACCCATAAAGTAAATTATTTTTGCTATCTCTGGTAAAATTGGCAACCCGGATGCAGCGAGAAAAGGAGCGGCTATTGGACCAATAACCATTCCTGTTAATAGAAAATCGGCGATGAAGCTTGCAGGTTTGATTTTAATTTGTTTGTTGGAAATTGTTAGCTGCATTTGTTAAAAATCTGTTTATGTTGATTTTCTAAATTTTTGGTTGGGTGTTCGCAGTTTAGGAGACGTAGCACTGCTACGTCTCTACATTAGCTTGAAATTGCTAGTTAAACTTGTGCGGTATAGGGACTTGTTAATTTATCTAGCTGCTGTACTAACAAACTGAGGAATAATCCTACATCTGTAACTACACCAACTGATTCTACGGAGCCTCTGTCGCTTAGTTTTGTTACTACCGCTGGATTTATATCGACGCATACCATTTTTACTCCTGCGGGTGTCATGTTACCTACTCCTATGGAATGCAGCATGGTTGACAACATTAGTATCATGTCTGCACTTTTAAGTAATTCTGCGTACTCTTGCTGTGCTTTAATTAAATCCATTTGTGTATCGGGTAGAGGTCCGTCATCTCTGATGGAACCGGCTAAGGCAAAGGGCACGTTATTTCGGACACATTCATACATTACCCCACTTTTAATCATTCCGGCTTGTACGGCTTTGGCTATGCTACCGTGACGACGAACGCTGTTGATGGCTTTGAGGTGATGGCGATGTCCTCCGCGTACCGAAATACCTCGCTGCATGTCTACACCCAAGGACGTTCCCATGATTGACTGTTCGATATCGTGAACTGCGATCGCATTTCCGCCGAGCAATCCCTGTACGTAGCCTTCTCTAACTAACTGTGATAAATGTTCGCCACCACCAGTATGTATTACAACTGGACCTGCGGTGACAATAACTTTACCTCCAGCATCTCTTATTTTACGTAATTCCCACGCAACTTGTTCCACAATTAATTCTACTCGGCGTTCGCTGGAAACACCGGCAGACATAAAGCTGAATTCTTCGGTATTGCGTTTTTCTCGCGATTCGGTTTTGCGAATGGTACGGATACCTTGTACGTCAACAACTACCTTTTCACCTGCTTCTAAATCGCGCAGTATTTTACACCGAGCAATAACTCCTTCGGGAGTTTCTGTAATAGCTATTGCACCATCCATACGCTGTGAATCAACTTTTATCCACTCACCTTTAATCCGCACTTCGGTAGGATAAATTGTACTAACGTAGAAGTCATCGGGTGCAACTCCATTTTGGATGACGGGTTCGAGTTTAGCATCTCGCTGGTCTTCTGGTAAGTTCATTGCACCCAAATCAATTAGATGGGATACGATGCTTTCCATGACTTCGTGAGAAGGTGCAGAGACTTTTACTTCAGCAGCAGAAGTACTTTGACGCTGTTCTCCCAAAAGGAAATTTTGCACCTTGAAACTTCCACCGTTATCGATAATTAAGTCCAAAGCACGATTAATTAAACCAGAATCAAGTAAATGTCCTTCCATTCGGACTACTTGACTTTCCACCTGGGAATTTGCATGTACATCTTCCAGAACCGGTTCGGTGACTCTTAACGTCAAGCATTTTGCAGCACCACCAGCTTTCAGAAATTCTGTGAGTGGGGTTTCAATTACTTCAAAACCAACTTTAGCTAAACGTGCTTTCAGCGAATCGGAAGCTTTGTTCATAATCACAATGCTTTCCACATTCACTGTATTACAAGCGAAATTTACAGCATCAGTTTCTTCTATAGCGATACGCTTTTCCGGTGCAACTCGCATTTCAATCAAGCGGTTGGAATAGGAATCAAAAGCACCAGGATAATAAAGTAAATAGCCATTAGTTAAAGGACAAAAACAGGTATCAAGATGATAAAAGCGTTCGTCAGTTAATCGTAAAGATAATACCTCAATATCCAACCATTTAGCCAAATAAGGATGAGAATCTAACTCCGAGCGAAAACCGTAACCAGCCCACAACCAGCGTCCTTCTCTATCTAAAAGTGCATCACCCGCACCTTCAAAAGGTAAATCCTTGGGTAATTCGTAAACGTTAAAGCCATTTTCTGCAAACCATGCTTTAAAAAATGGTTCTTCTCCTTGACGCTCTTTATGCAAAAAGCGACTTAGAACCACATTTTCGCCCAAAACCAAACCAGCATTAGCAGTAAACACCATATCGGGAACACCTTTATGGGGTTTTACCAAATCAACAATTGCATGTAGTTTAAGCACATTATGTAGTTTCTCCCACTGCTGTACCGCACGTTCTTGGGATGACTTGTGAATATTCCCTTCCATCCAAGGATTAATCACATAATCTACGTCATAGTGTTCGGGGGGACACATTAAAAAGCGGATTTGAGAAGTTGTCATAAGTAAGTACCTTCCACGAGTCTAGATGCAACGTTCATTGTTTATTCTATTACCTCGAAGGAAGGGAGTTGGGAGAGTAAGTAGTGAGTAGTGAGTAGTAAGTAATGAGTAATGAGTTGGAATCAGATTTTTAAAGTTCCATGAAGGTAACTCTTTCCCTTTTCTGGTCTTCTAAGTATAAGTAATCTTCCTTCCGGAACAGGATTCGTTTTCCTAGACCACCGAAAACCCAACTCTTAACTAATTACTTCTTACTTTTGACTCACTACTCATTACTCCCCACTACTTGCTACTTACTACTTACTACTTACTTAACCATCTAAGCTTAAAAGAGTGTTACTTCAAAAGGATTTCAATAAAGTGCTTGATAACATACGATTATTGATGGTAGCTATTACTCGACTGTAATATTGAAAAGGTGACACAGAATTTTAATCACAATTTTGACCGTGGTCTAAAAAGGGTACTCAATCGCTTAGAGAATACTATAGAACGCGATACTTTAATTACGGGAACTACAAACCGTTTGCGAGATACGTTTGATGTTGATAGAGTCGTTTTATATTACTTCTATTCTCAATGGGATGGTCAAGTAACTTTCGAGTCTTTAAGTTCCGAAAAATGGTCTATTCTTGGTTCTACTGGTCCTGACGACTGTTTTAATGATGGGTACGCTGATTTGTATTTGCAGGGTAGGGTAAGGGCTATTTCTGATATTGAAGCAGAGCCTATTGCCGATTGCCACCGCGATTTTTTACGTGGTTTGCAGGTTCGCGCTAACTTAGTCGCGCCTATTATAACTGATAAGGGTTTATGGGGCTTATTAATTGCTCATCATTGTGAAGCACCCCGTTCATGGACTACATCAGATATAAATATGATGCAGGTCGAAGCTAAGAATCTCGCTTTAGCTCCTTCTATTCGCGATACTTAAGTGTTTTACCGAATAGTGCAAATTGATTGTATAAGCGTAATTTTTTAGTTATCAAGTTTTAGATACCAAATTTTAGTTATCAAGTTTTAATTATCAAGTTTGATTTTAGGCTTCAATCTCATACTATTGTAAATATCTAAATAATTCAAAAGTTCGATACTAGTTTTTAATGCTGACTAAAAAACCCGGTTTCTTAAAGAAGCCGGGTTTTTATAATTTTGGCAATACATCATCAAATATCGAATCAATATCAAGAAATTCTTTATTATTTTTACCGAGACACAATAAGATTGCCTATTTTTCATTGATAAAATAGTTATAATTACTGAGAAGTAATAGATAGAAAACTACAAATAAATTACAGACAAAATGCTAACTTGGGAAATTGTAAGCTGGTTATTTTTTGACCATTATTTTAGGAAATATTAGGAAATATTGCTCAATGCCTTACCTAAAATCTGCTGATGAAATTCGCTCTCTTGTTGCTAAGTATACGAAAGCAAATACTCTTTGGTTAGATACAGAAGTTGCTGATTATGACACTCGTAATCCTAGATTATCACTGATCCAAATTTTGGATGACTGCACTGATTTAACTGGGAAAAGTGTTTATATTTTAGATGTGTTGGAACAACCAGAAGTTGTAGCTGAGTTTATAGAAGAAATTATGATAAACCCTTCTATAGAAAAGGTGTTTCATAATGCTAAATATGATTTAAGATTTTTGGGTAAAAAGAAAGCTCAAAATGTAACCTGTACTTTAGAAACGGCAAAAAAAATTCCTTATTATGTTTTACCTTTGCCTAACTATCAGTTGAAGACTTTGGCAAGGGAGCTATGTAATTTTCAAGACATTGATAAACAGTATCAAAGCAGCAATTGGGGAATTAGACCTTTGAGTGAAGAGCAAATTGAATATGCTTACCTAGACTGCATTATTCTTGCTCAAGTTCATTTACGTTTGTTAGAATTAAATAAAACAATAAACTCCGATGCAACAGCAGAAGATTTAAGTTCACTTGGTGATAAATATATTGAATTAGAACAACAGTGGAAATTGTTAAAATCTGAATTTGAGCATTTGCAAGAACGGATTAAACAAGCAATGCAGGCTCAAAATTTAACTGAAACCTCCTATTTTAAACTTAATAGCTACGAACGTACAACAAAGAAAGTGCCATTTTCTGAACTGGTACGTTTAGTAGAAACTAAAAATTTAGATTTAGATTTTGATATTACTCTTACTAAGGATATGCAAAAGAATTTGGGGGATAATTTACAGCAACTCGCTGTAGAGATATCGAAAACTAGTAGTTTACGATTAACTTCTAAGCAGTCTGAAGATGAGGAATAAAGCATCAGCATATTAAGCATGAAGTTAACGCTTAAAAAATGTGATTGAGTGTTTGGTAAAATGTAAACAAATTGGCTCCAAAAATCGTGCAAAAATAGTCAATATAGCTAGAAAGGAATGAGAACCTATAAAAAGTTAATAAACGATTTTTTAATTAGGAATGTAAAAATTGTGGGTGTTTTGATAAAAAGTGGATTATGAAACAGTGGTTGTTCGAGCAAAATCTTACAGGAGTTTCTAAAGCATTTGCTTTAGCTTTATTGGGTGGATTTATCGCAACTGTGACTGTTTCTTGCAGCAACGATAAAGACGTATTAGTAACAGAAATAGGAGTTAGTCCTGTAGCTAGTCCAGCAGCTAACCCTTCAACTGCGAAAGAATATTACGCTCAGGGACAATATAAGCATATTCAGGGTGATACTCAAGGAGCTATAGTTGCTTATACAAAAGCTATAGCTATTGATAATAATTACGTTCAGGCTTACAACGGTCGCGGGTTAGTCCAGTTCGACACCGGAGACAGACAAGGTGCGATCGCCGATTACAATGAAGCGTTAAGAATCAGTCCAAATAACGCTCAAGCTTACAACAATCGCGGAAATGCTCGCGCTGCTCAGGGTGATATAAACGGTGCTATTTCCGATTACGACCAAGCGATTCAATTAAATCCAAATTACGCTGAAGCCTATAATAATCGTGGAAATGCTCGTGCATCTGAAGGAGAAAGAAACGAAGCCATAGCCGATTATACAGAAGCCATTCGCCTCAAATCTAACTACGCTGTTGCTTATAATAATCGGGGAAATGCTCGTGCTGCTCAAGGAGATAGAGAGGGTGCTATTTCCGATTACGACGAAGCTATTCGACTCAATCCCAACTTTGGTGCTGCTTACAATAATCGGGGAAATGCTCGTATAGAGTCAGGAGATAAAGATGCTGGTTTAGCAGACTTACAGCGAGCAGCAGAAATATTTCAAGAACAAAATAACCAGCAGCTATACAAGCAAGTTATGGAAAATGTCAAGGAAGCTCAGTGAACAGTTATCAGTTATCAGTTATCAGTTAGCAGTGAGTAATTATTACCAGTACCCCAACATATTGATTTTGACAGGTAATCAAGTTTTTAGTAAGCGATTTATCGCTCTCAAGGACTAAAATCCTTACTACAAACCATCATATTCCACAGGACACTGACAACTGTTGACTGATAACTGTTGACTGATAACTGTTCACTGTTCGCTGTATTGATACAAAGTATAGAAATAGCTTGATAATTGTTTCCCAGAGGTGTATAAAAAAGGTCTGTAATTGAAAGTATTGCAATACACTGCCTAATTCCCATTTCAATATTATGAACAAAACAATCGTTCATCTAGTTGTTGGCTTTGAAAATCTGACGTTATTGGTTTTTCACACTGAAGCAATGGAATGGCAATTTAGAGTTATAAGTTCTGCTGGAGAAGTTTTTGGTGAAAGAAAGCTCTACTATACTCCTGAAGCTGCGGAAAAAGCTGCAAGGGAATGGCTTTGTTGGGGGGATTAAATAGGTAATTGGTAATTGGTAATTGGTAGTTGGTAGTTGGTTTAACAAATATTTAACCCTAACTGGCTATTATCAAAATATTTTTTATTAGTAGATTGTAGATTGTAGGGTGTGTTAGAGCGTAGGAAATGTTAAATATTTATAGATAACTTTGAAAATGCTCTAACGCACCAGCATGTATTAAGAAAAATATGATGTAAATTTTTATTTTTTAATTTTTGTAATCTAATAAAAACATTGTATTTATATTAGTAATTAAAACTCTTCACATAGCCAAACTTTAATAGTTTTATCTTCGCTACCGCTAAATAAAATTTGACCATCTGGGGTAAAAGCAAGGGAATTAACTTTACCTGAATGTCCGGTTAAAGTAGATATTTCTTTCTTTGTATTTATGTCCCACAACTTAATATCATTATTCTGACCGCTACTAGCTAATATATTTTTTATGGGGTTAAAAGTCATGCATCTAACCCAGTTACCATGACCCTTAAAAGTACAAACTCTTCGTCCTGTGGCTAATTCCCATAGTTTAATAGTATAGTCGTGGCTAGATGTGGCAATAACTTTTCTATCAGAGCTAATAGCAACACTATTAATCCAACTATTATGACCTTTAAAAGTACGAATATTCTCTCCTTTACTTACATCCCATAATTTTATTGTTTTATCACCACCTGCACTAACAAGTACTTGACCATTTTGAGTAAAAGCTAAGCAGTTAACATCAGTAAACCAACCTCTATGTCCCTTAAAAAGATTTATTAGTTCACCAGAACTGACATCCCAAAGATGAATATCGTTTACAGAATCACTGCTGGCAAGAATTAAACCATCTGGGCTAAACGCAAAAGTATAAAATTCTGTTTGATTATCAAAAGCCTTAATTTTTTCGGTCGAAAATTCTTCATCATTATTAATTTTCCACAACTTGATTATGCTGTCATAAGAACCACTAGCTAAAAAATTTCCATCTTGGCTAACAGCAACAGAATCAATGATATTTGTATGAGCATTAAAACTATAAATAAGTTGCCCAAAAGAATTATTTAACTGTTTATATGCTGCATGTTTTTGCTTTTTATCTGTAAACTTATGATTTGAATAGCGATTGTTCTTAGCGGCAATTTTATTTTTACCTTTAATATCTTTTAAAACTCCACTTGCAGATTGATAGCGACGGCTAATTGCATTTTCAATTAATTTATCTAAAATATGAGCTAGTTGTTCGCTAACAGGATTGTCAACTAAATACTGTTTCCATACCCAAGTATTTTCATATATATCAAATAAATCAAAGGGAGAAATCCCGGTTAATAGATAAGTACAAGTAGCTCCCAAACTATATAAATCGCTGCTATAGGTAGCTTTTCCTCTCGATTGCTCCGGTGCGACAAATTCCGGAGTTCCAATACTCGTTCCTGTTTGTAATATTGCAGTTCCGGTGACAACTTTTGCAGCACCAAAGTCTACTAAATATAGCTTTCCATTTTTATTGCTAATAATGTTTTGTGGTTTAATGTCTCGATGAATTACATCATGACTGTGAATAAATTCAAGGACTGGTAATAAACTATTTAGTAAATCCCGAATTTGATTTTCGTTGAAAGAACCTTTTTCCTTTAATATCTCCGTTAAATTATATCCATCAATATATTCTTGTACTAGATATTGATGTTCATCTTGAATCAAATAGTCTAATAAATTGGGTATTTGATTGTGTTTTCCTAAATCGTTTAATCGTAAAGCTTCTTGCTCAAATAATTCTGCAGCTTTTTGAATATTATCAGTTCCTTGAGCTTGAGGAAGAAATTGTTTGATGACGCAGGGTGGTTTTAAATCTTGGCTTTCGTCTACAGCTAATAAAGTTCTACCAAAACCACCTTGTCCAATTGGTTTAATGGCACGGTAACGTTGTTTAAGCAATAATGCAGTACCACAACTTAAACAATATTGAGAATCCTTTGGATTTTGATGTTTTTCACAATGAGGATTTAAACAATAACTCATAGTAGATATAATAGATTATATATAAATTTATTATTCCCACTATTTCTATATTTCTAACATCTGTATTTCTACATATAAATCGCTAATCAAGTAATCATTAGTTAATTATAAATATCATTTGCATAGCCAAATTTTAATCGTACTATCGCTGCTACCACTGAATAAAGCTTTTCCATCGGGTCTAAAAACAAGGGAATTAACTTTACCTGAATGACCTTTTAAAGTACATATTTCTTGTTTGGTATTTACATCCCATATTTTAATATCATTGTTATAACTGCTAGTAGCAATAATTTCACCATTAGGGCTAAAAACAACTGATTTAACTGATATTTCGCTGTAAACACCGCTTTTGACCCATTTATTAGAATTGAGAGTGCAAATTTCTTTTCTGGTAATTACTTCCCAAAGTTTAATATTATAGCCTTCACCACCAGTTGCAATCATTTCTCCGTCAGGACTAAAAGCTACTGAATTAACTTTTGAATCAGTATAAATAGTATTAAGTCTTTTGCCGGTATTTAAATTCCAAATTATCACTGTATTATCGGAACTACCGCTAGCAATATATTTTCCATTTGGACTGATAGTAATAGTATTAACTGACTTTTTATGACCTTTAAAAGTATTAATAATATTTCCCGTATTTACATCCCATAATTTAACTTTTGCGTCACCACCTGCACTAATAAGAGTTTTTCCGTCGGGGCTAAAACATAATGATTTAACTCCAGAAAATAAACCTGTATGAGCTTTTATTTTTATACTTGAATCTGAATTCCAAAGTACAATCTTGTTTGCTGAATCACCACTAGTTACTATCAATCCATTTGGGCTAAAAGCAACAGTGTTTATTGGGTGGTCGCAACAAATAGTCCGAATTGATTCACTTTTATTAATATTCCATAGTTTTATTGCACAGTAAGAGCTACCACTAGCCAGTAATTTACCATCAGTGCTAATAGCAATAGAATTTATCGAAGCAGCATGATGGTGCAGTGTGTCAATACATTTCCAACGAGGATTTAATTCTTCATTAGTTGCAGGAGTTGGTATTTGTGGAGTTTTTGAATGATTTGATATTTCAGAATTTATATGATTGTATTGCTGATTTCCAATATCTAAAATTTGTCTGCGACTACCTTCTTTAAAAATTTTTATTGCTATCTGCTTATCTTCTAAATGCTTCTTACCTAAAGAAAAAGTTTGTAAAGCATTAATACCTGTTGATTCTTTAGGTTCCGGTTGTTTATTAGTAAAAGTCAGTGTTCTCAAAGAATTTATATCCGTTAATACTTCGCTTGCGGATTGATAGCGACGGCTGGTAGCATTTTCGATTAATTTATCTAGAATATTTCCTAATTTATCGCTAACCGAATTATCAACTAAATATTGTCTCCACACCCATTTATATTCGGAAATATCAAATAATTCAAAAGGAGAAACACCGGTTAATAAATAAATGCAGGTTGTTCCCAAACTATATAAATCGCTGCTGTAAATCGCTTTACCTCTCGACTGCTCCGGTGCGACAAATTCGGGAGTTCCGATGCTGGTTCCTGTTTGTAATATTGCGGTTCCGGTAACAACTTTTGCTGCACCAAAATCTACTAAATAAAGTTTTCCATCTCGACTACGAATGATATTTTCTGGTTTAATATCTCGATGAATAACATCACAGCTATGAATAAATTCTAGTACGGGTAATAAACTATTTAATAATCCCCAAATTTGCTCTTCTTTAAAATTACCTTGTTCTTTTAAAATCTCTGCTAAATCATATCCATCAATATATTCTTGTACCAAATATTGATGTTCTTCTTGGGTTAAATAGTCTAATAAATGGGGAATTTGATTGTGTTTTCCTAATTCATTTAATCGTAAAGCTTCCTGTTCAAATAATTCAGCAGCTTTTTGAGTATTGTCGGTACCTTGTGCTTGCAAAAGAAACTGTTTGATGACACAGGGTGGTTTCAGAGGGTAAGTTTCATCAACAGCTAATAAAGTTCTACCAAAACCACCTTGTCCAATTGGTTTGATAGCACGATAACGTTGTTTTAAAAGTAGTTTTGTACCGCAAGTCAAGCAATTGTTAGCATTCTTGTGATTTTCAGGTTTTTGACAATGGGGGTTGAAACAATAACTCATAATAAGAATACTAGGTAAAATATATGCTCAGTATTCCCATATTTATCCTATAGCTAACGGAAAACTGATGCGAACACAGAGCTTAGGAACTAGTAATTATCATACCTTCGACCCTTAACTTTTAACCTTTGACCTCGATTGACAAATTATGGGTATAAAGTAGGTGTGAATAATCATCGTCTTGAGGCACAATTTGTATGACATCTTACCAACCCGATTCAGACAGCAACGAACTTATGAGTGATTTAACAACCGAAACCGAAAGCATTAACCATGTTGAGGTGATTGAAAACGTTATCGATACCTTAGATGAAAATGATAGCGCTATGGTTAGTCACCCTGCTGACGGTGCTTATTTGTGGAAGTTCAAGTACGGTAGCGTGGAAGTGTTTGTCCAGCTAACGGGGACAAGCGATGAAGATATGATAACGGTTTGGTCTTCGGTACTGAAGCTACCTGCAAAAGACGAAACCAAAATGATGCAGTATCTTTTACAAATGAATTGTTCTGCTACCTTAGAAGCGCGTTTTGGTATCATTGAAAACCAGGTAGTAGTTATATCCAAGCGGACTTTAGAAGACCTATCTGCTGCGGAAGTTTCTCGGTTAATTACCATCGTCGCAACAATCGCAGACGATAACGATGAAGATTTACAATCCAAATATGGTAAGTAACGGTTTTTAGTGAACAGTTAACAGTGACCAGTTATCAAGATTTGGATAGCTGGTTACTTTATAATTACCACTATATTTCACTATACTAATGAGACAGACCACTAATAACTAACAACTAACAACTAACAACTATCAACTAACAACTAAACTTTGACTTCTAAAACTTGGCGATTAATTCCGTTTTTGTCAGC
>JBCBHT010000196.1:0-13808 GCA_038525335.1 Cyanobacteria bacterium J06621_15
GGTGCAAAGTAGTGAAGAAAAGGACTTTGCAAAACGGATGTACATCTACTATTACCGATTGTTTGACCGTTACAATCAATCTATAGCCAGTTTTGCTATCTTAGCTGATGAGCGCCCGACATGGCGACCAAACGAATTTCGCGATGAGTTATGGGGTTGTGAGGTTAATTTCAAGTTTCCCATTGTCAAGCTACTTGATTACTCCGAACAATGGAATCAATTAGAAGCAAGTTCAAATCCCTTTGCTACTGTAGTAATGGCACATTTGAAAGCCAAAGAAACCCGTCAGGATAACGAAGTCCGCAAACGATGGAAGCTGTATTTAACGAAACAACTTTACGAAAAAGGTTATCAAAGAGAAGATATCATCAACCTATTTCGATTTATCGATTGGGTGCTGAAATTACCGGAAGATTTGGAAATCAGTTTTTGGGATGAAGTCACAGAATACGAGGAGAACAAAAAAATGCCTTATGTAACTAGTGTTGAGCGAAGGGGAATTCAAAAAGGGAAAGAAGAAGGAATACTTAAAGGTATTGAAGCACTTTTAGAAGTGAAATTCGGTGTTGAAGCTTTAGAACTTTTACCAGAAATTTCTCAAATACAGGATGTGGATGTATTAGAATCAATTCTTTCTGGAATTAAAACCAAGAATACCTTAGAAGAAATACGAGAAACTTATCTTTAGTCCTCTTCTTAGTTTGAGATAAAATATCATCTCAATTAATTCAATATATTTTAAACCCCTTCTCTACTTCCGAGAAGGGGATTTTTAATTGTTGCAATATTTATCAAAAAATACTCAATACCATCAAATTCATCTATAATTTGCACTCAAAAAACATTGAATAAATTTTCACTGCTCTAAACTCAAATTTATCCTTTAAGACAGATAAATAAAATACCTTCCCTACCTCATTAGAGAGATAAATTTAGTTAATAAATCTCATAAATTAACTTAGAGTAAGCTGTGATTAGAAAGTATTTTATAATGCCAGAAGATAAAGGATTAGGTGAAGAAGCGCTCAATAAAGCCGCTGAAGTTGGAATGGCTAGTCAGCTAGATGAAGTTGAAGATTTAGACGTTGATATTGAAACTAATCCTGTAAAAGCAGTTCAAGGAGAGGTCGAATCCGTTGATATCGATGGGGAAGGTATGGTCATGAACAAAGACCTCCGCATGGAAGAATTAGACATGCACATCGAGGATGTTGCTATCAATCCCATGAAGGCTGCTTTTGGAAAAATTGAACTTACCAAACCCACTAAAGGTAGCACTAGAGTTGTTTTATTAGAAGAAGATATCAACCGTGCTTTTTATTCTGAATACGTACAGCAACAGTTGATGAGTCAGAAAATTAATATTAATGGAAAATCTACAAGCATTGTCCCTCGAAAAGTAGATTTCCGTTTACCTGGTGATGGCAAAATAGAATTAGATGCCAGCATTATTTTAAAAGAAACAAACGAAACACATAAAGTCGCATTTTCTGCAGTACCAAAAGTTAGCGATAATGGGAAAACTGTAACTTTAGAAAACGTTGATTATGGTGACGAAGAAGAAATTTCTCCTGATTTAACAAAAGCATTAATAAATCAAACTAGCGAATTATTAAATTTGAGTAATTTTGATTTAGAAGGAATGGATTTAACAGTCAAAAATTTAGAAATAGAAACTGGAAAATTGATTATGTTAGCGGAAGCTTACGTAGAGAAAATTCCGACTGAGTAATCAGTAATCAGTGTTAGCGTAGCGTGTC
Source organism: Cyanobacteria bacterium J06621_15 (assembly GCA_038525335.1). Taxonomy (GTDB): domain Bacteria; phylum Cyanobacteriota; class Cyanobacteriia; order Cyanobacteriales; family Nostocaceae; genus Rivularia. The sequence goes on from JBCBHT010000196.1 coordinate 1,761, forward strand.
CCGGAGGGACATACAGTGAGCAGTGAACAGCTAATAATTAAAAGGGTGCGTTGTAGTAAGTAATGTACCTTTTTTCTCTTTTTATTTTATTATTATTCAATAAATAACGTTAATATATAAATTTTGTTTTACTAATCCCCAATTACCTATTACCTATTACCTATTACCAATTCCCAATCCCCAAATTTTAATTTATGCAAATAAATGTCAAAGTAAAACCGAATTCCAAACAGCAAAAAATTATTGAAGAAGAAAATGGTACTCTCACTATACGTTTAAAATCTCCACCTGTAGATGGTAAGGCTAATGAAGAATTAATCAAGATATTGTCAAAAAAATATAGCGTACCGAAATCATATATCCGGATTAAATCTGGTATTTCTTCACGTCAAAAGCTGATTGAGATTGATACGGATTAGTTCCTTATAAAGTTGTCTTGTTGGGTTCCACTCCGTTACATCCAACTTACAATTACCAATTACCAATTACCTACTACCTATTACCATTTACGTTAGAATTGCAACCAAAAGCAAGCAGGAAATGTAAGTTGTGCGTTTAATTTCCGCTCTACTGTTGTTTGGTCAAGTTTGGTTGCGTTTGTTGCGAGGGAAAACCTGTTACCGAAATATTTTAGAACATATGGTGAAAGTTGGACCGGGTTCGATTTCTCCGGTGCTGCTTGTAAGCTTTTTTGCAGGTATGATTTTTACGATTCAAACTGCAAGGGAATTAGTCCAATTTGGTGCTGTTAATGCTGTTGGTGGTGCTTTTGCTTTGGCTTTCTGTCGCGAGCTAGCACCAATTCTAACGGCTAGTATAATTGCAGGACAAGTGGGTTCGGCTTTTGCTGCGGAAATCGGTGCAATGATTGTTACCGAACAAGTTGATGCTCTTTACATGTTGAGAACTAATCCGATTGATTACTTGGTTCTTCCTAGAATGGTTGCTTGTTGTTTATTAGTGCCTATTTTAACTATTTTTTCTTTAGTTACCGGAATTATTGGGGGAATATTTGCCGCTGGTGAATTTTATCAAGTAGTCCCAGAAATATTCTTAGAATCGGTGAGAGAGTTTCTCGAAACGTCAGATTTATTTATTATTTTATTCAAAGGTTTTGTTTTTGGAGTTTCAGTTGCTTTTATCGGCTGTTGCTACGGTTTAAGTACTTGTGGTGGTGCGAAGGAAGTTGGAGAATCTTCAACAAAGGCTGTTGTCAGCAGTTGGATAACTATTTTCATTATGGATTTCTTTCTATCTTTGCTGTTTTTTGAAAAGCCGGTATTCTAATATTTTCTACATACATTATAAATTAATGCATAACTTTTTACTCCTTAAAATCGAATGTTAAAAATATACATTACATATTTCAATTTAAACCATAAGTAACTTATTTATTAATTTGTATAGGTAACTGGATAAGTAGCAGACAGTAAAACTTATTAATAAGTATGTAGATGAAAATTTAATGGGGAATAATGTGATGCGAAAGCCTACTTCAGCACAAAGACGACAAGAGTTAGTCGAACAGTATGTTTTCTCGCGCCGTACTATGATGGCGTTAATGGCTCTAGTATGTACTCCTGGTTTAGAAACTTTAATGAACAATGAAACTAAACCTGACATACCCCAGCCACCAGATAATCCCATTATTCCTAGCTTACCTCAGAAGGATTCAAGGGCAACTCAACAAGAACGACAAATGCAGTTGCAACAGATTCGGGAAGAATATCGGTTGGAGTTGCGACTACCAAATTCAATCCCAAATTCGATTAGAGTAGAGACTTTACCCGAGAAAGAAGCATTTAGTACAGGATATAACAATAATCAAGCGACTTTACTGCAAGAAATAGGAGCTAATCAACAAGCATTTCTAGGTAATCCCAAATCATTTCAAAGCTTAGATGACTACGCTGCGCTGTTTCCAGTTTTACCCTTACCCGATATTGCTCAAGACTTCCGCAACGACGATGTATTTGCGCGACAACGACTTTCGGGTCCCAATCCAATGGAACTGAAGAATGTTCTGACGCTTGATTATAATCTTCGGGATAAGCTCGGGATAACGGATGAGATTTTTCAAGCCGTTCTGAGCGAGAAAAGAGGTAGAAAACGCATCAATAAAACCCTTGATAGTGCTATCAAGGAAGGGGGATTATTTGTCACCGATTACGAGTTACTCGATGTCATTCAACCAAAAGAAAATCAATATATTAGCGCTCCGATTGCGCTCTATTCTACGGAAAGAATTCGCGGAGACTTTCAGTTAGTTCCGATTGCAATCCAGTTAGGACAGGTACCGGGGGAAAGCTTGCTTTGCACTCCTTTAGATGGGATAGATTGGCAAATCGCGAAATTAATTATGCAGATGGCTGATTTTTACCTCAATCAAGCTTACCGTCACTTGGGACAGATTCATCTGGTAATAGAACCAATCGCATTAGCTACAGAACATCACCTAGCTACTCGTCATCCGGTGAAGGTACTTTTAAAGCCCCATTTTGAGTTCACAATGGCAATCAATAACACTGTTGACCAAGCGGTGATTAGTCCGGGGGGAACGGTGGATAGACTTTTAGCAGGTACATTACAAAGTTCTCTAGAACTCGCTGGAAAAGGTCTAGATGAATATTTCAACAACTTCAGTGATTTTGCGCTCCCTACAAATTTACGTCAGCGGGGTGTTGATAATTCTTCTATATTGAGAGATTTTCCCTATAGAGATGACGGTTTGCTGGTCTGGAATACCTTGAGAAACTACGTAAGCAGATATATCGAAACTTATTACCAGTCCAACCGAGATATCCGAGAGGATTTTGAATTAAAAAATTGGCTTCAGGCTCTACGTAAACCTGTTAGCGAAGGTGGTTTTGGTGTAGTTTCTTTACCATCAAGTTTGAAAAACCGCGATGAATTGATTGATATTCTGACACAAATTATTTTTACAAGTGGTCCGCAACATTCAGCTATTGTTTGGGTTCAATATCAGTTTATGGCTTTTATTCCCAATATGCCTGCAGCAATCAATCAACCGGTTCCCACAGCTAAGGGGAAATTTGCCGATGAAAAAAGCCTAACTAGTTTCTTACCAGGAGTAGAAGAAAGTCTCGCTCAAATTCAGTTTGTTTCGTTAGCTGGTACAAAAATGGACCCGAAAGCATTTTCAGATTTTGGTAAAAATAGTTTTCAAGACCCCAAAGCTATTAGAGTCCTCAGTGGTTTGCAGAATCGCTTAGAAGTAGTGGAAAGACGGATTCAAAGACGCAATAAACGTCGTCAAGAATGCTACCCTGTTTTTCTTCCCTCTCGGATGGCTAACAGTGTAAGTAGTTAAAGATAGTAAAAAAGTGGTTGGCACAATTGCGGAATTAATTGGAATTATTGGAAGTATTCCTAGTAGTTCATTTCATTTATTTTGATGGGTAGTGGTAAAAAACATAAAGGTTTTTCTCCCCCTGCTCCCCTGCTTCCCCTGCTTCCCCTGCTTCCCCTGCTCCCCCTGCTTCCCCTGCCTACCCTAACCCGTCAATTTTAATGCAAAGGATTACTAGTACTCCACCACATAAGTTATGAGGGGTGCCACAATGATATTTGTAGGTTGGGTTGAACGGAGTGAAACCCAACACCCGAGTTGGGTTGCGTTTCACTTAACCCAACCTACGGAGCGACTTATTAACCCATCAAAATTAATGTGGCAGAGTACTAGGAGCAATCAATAATTATTCAAGTCGAAGGGCTTTTACTCCATATTGATTTATAGATTCATACCTTTAATCAGCAACGCTAAAAAGTAATTAGTTGCACTATGTTCCAAAACAGTTTTGAAATTAATTTCGAGGTTTTGTGTTTAAAAATATTAATTGTTTAGGTTTTATTTGCATGATTTGCATTATTTGCACTGTATAAACCCTATTCAATTAAAATCACCTTTCTCGCAGAAACTACAAATTTTTTAGGGGAATAATAGAAATGCGAAAGCCCACTCCAGAACAACGACGACAAGAAATAGTCGAGCAATATGTCTTTTCACGACGTACTATGATGGCGTTGATGGCTCTAACTTGTACTTCTGGTTTAGAAAATTTTGTCAGAGTTGAAACCGAACCTTCTAAGCCGGAATTGCCGGATAATGCCACTATTCCCAGCTTACCTCAGAAGGATTCAAGCGCAACTCAACAAGAACGACAAATGCAGTTGCAAAAAACTCGGGAAGAATATCAGTTAGGATTCCGAGTACCAAATTCTGCTCGGGTGGAAACTTTACCTACTCAAGAGGAATTTTCTGAAGGATATAACAATAATCGAGACAGCTTATCGCAGAAGATAGGAGCTAATCAACAGGCATTTTTAGAGAATCCTATACCTTTTCAAAGTCTTGACGATTATACAGCGTTGTTTCCCGTTCTACCATTACCAGATATTTCTAAAAACTTTCGTGATGACCTTGTATTTGCGCGACAGCGACTTTCTGGTCCTAACGCTATGGAATTAAAGAATGTTCTAGCGCTTGATTATAATCTCACTGATAAATTCGGAATCACAAACGACATTTTTCAAACTGTCCTGAGCAAGACAACAAAGAGAAGACGCATTAATAAAACTCTTGAGCAAGCGATTAGGGAAGGAGGTTTGTTTGTCACTGATTATGCAGTATTGGATGACATCCAAGCTGGAGAAAATAAATTTATCGCTGCTCCAATCGCGCTTTATTTAGCTGAAAGAATTCGCGGAAATTGGGAGTTAATTCCTATTGCTATCCAGTTGGGGCAGGTACCAGGAGAAAGTTTGCTTTGTACGCCACTCGATGGCGTAGACTGGACTTTATCTAAGTTGATTGCTCAAAGTGCTGATTTCTACGTTAACCAATTGTACCGTCACTTAGGACAGACTCATTTAGTGATGGAGCCAATCGCATTAGCTACTGTGCGGGAACTAGCGTCTCGTCATCCCGTGAACGTACTCTTAAAGCCTCATTTTGAGTTCACAATGGCAATTAATGGTCTTGCTGATGAGTTACTAATTAATCCAGGGGGAGCAGTCGATATTATCTTAGGTGGAACTTTAGAAAGCTCGCTGCGATTAAGCGAAAGAGGTGTATCCGAATATTTCAACAATTTCAGCGATTTTGCTTTCCCTAAATACTTACGTCAGCGGGGTATCGATAGAGCTTCAAGATTACGAGATTTTCCTTACCGAGACGACGGGTTGCTCGTTTGGAATTCCTTGGAAGACTATGTAAGCAGATATATCGGAATTTACTACAAATCTAACCGAGATATCCGTCAAGATTCCGAACTTCAAAATTGGCTACAAACTTTACGTAAACCTATTCGTGAGGGTGGTTTTGGTGTAGTTTCTTTACCGGAAAGTTTAACAAACCGCGACCAGTTGATAGATATTTTAACAACAATTATCTTCACTGCTGGTCCGCAACATTCAGCACTTGCTTGGATTCAATATCAATATATGGCTTTTATTCCTAATATGTCCGGAGCTATTTATCAGCAGATTCCTACAGCTAAAGGTCAATTTGCCGATGAAAATAGTTTAACTAGTTTTCTTCCTGGGGTAAAACCAAGCCTTACTCAAATTCAATTTATGTCACTAGTCGGTACAAAACGCGACCCGAAAGCATTTACTGATTTTGGTAAAAACAGTTTTCAAGACCCGCGAGCGATTAGAGTTCTCAAAGGTTTGCAGCGTCGTTTAGAAGTAGTAGAAAGACAGATTGAAAGACGAAATAAACGTCGCAATGAATGCTACTCTGGTTTTCTTCCTTCTCGTCTGGCTAATAGTGTTAGTGGTTAGAAATATTTAAAAAATTGAAAAATGAATAAATAATTTAACAGCCTCGAAATCAATTTCGAGGCTTATTTATGCATCCAATTTATCATCAACACTAAAGGTTGCTAATGTAGCACTACGTATTTAACCTAAGTTCGGGTTAAGAGATTTACCATTGGTGAGTAGCAAGTAGCAAGTAGTAAGTAGCAAGCAAATAGTAAAAGAGAGAGCAAATTAAATTTTGGAAAACCGAGATTATCCGATATTTTTAGTAATTTTACTAACGCAAAAAATATCTTGAATAATGGTTATTTAGGTTAGGATATCGACAAAGATTGAAATCCTTAATTATTACACCTTTGACCTTTGACCTTTGACCTTTGATTTTCGCATAGCGCTATATTTCCAAATTTATCAATAAAAATATTAACTATATATTCCTAACTCCTAACTCCTAACTCCCAACTCCTAACTCCTAATTTCTAACTCTTCTTTTCCCATTCCTCTTTCACATCATCGATACTAATAAACCTTGGTTGAGCTTTGATTCTTTCTATCCAAGCTTGAATCGCTGGAAATTTACTTAAATCAAATCCTCCTTCATCCGCTACATGGGTATAAGCAAATAAAGCAATGTCAGCAATCGTGTAAGATTCCCCTACAAAGAAATTATGCTTGGTTAAATGATTTTCCATCACTTGCAGCGCTTCATTACCACGTTGATGCTTTTCTTGTAATTTTTCTTTATATTCATCTGCTTTACCTAAAATAGACATCCAATATCTAGATGTAGCAATAAATGGCTCGTGACTATATTGTTCAAAAAACAACCATTGCAATACTTGTGCTTTCAAAAAATGGTCGTAGGTCAAAAATTCTGTGCCTTCACTCAAGTACATTAATATGGCATTTGATTCTGCTAAGTATTTACCCTCGGTAATTTCTAGAACCGGTATTTTTCCATTAGGATTTCTACTCAAAAAGTCCGAGGTTCTAGTTTCCCCTTTTAATATATTTATTTCAATTCTTTCAAATGGCATACTAATTTGTGTCAATAACAAACGTATCTTATAGCCATTACCTGAAGGTAAGAAATCATACAAGCGAAGCGTTTCCATGCTGAAAATGTTGATTTAGGAAATGATTATTCAATCAAAATTTAAATTACAATACATCGTCCGAGAAACAGAATATAAATTATAAAATTTTTATAATCTATACAATCAAATAGATTTTTATTTCCAGAAGCAAAATTATGTAAAGATTATTTTGTTACCAATATACGGTCAGTGTTGAGATTATAGAATACAATTTTTATGACAGGTTTATGACATATTTTAAAATTGATTTTGAGTTTATATTTTCAAAGGTATCTACAGTCTTTTGGGCTATGTACCGTCACTAGAATGTATTATTCTTCCTGTAGATAGATATCTGAATTAGTCAAGCTACTATCTGATTTTATACAAAAGATAATTTATGATAGGTATTTAAATAGACCTGTAATATCAAGAAGTTATAAAAATCAAGATGTGCGGAAGATTTACTTTAGTTACAGAACCCGAAAGGTTAAAACAAGTTTTTGATATTTCAGACATAGGTAATTATCAGTTTGAACCGCAATATAATATTGCACCGACGCAAATGGTCGCGACTGTTTTATATAATTCCGAAACCGAAAAACGGGATTTTCAATTGCTTCGTTGGGGACTAATTCCTAGTTGGGCAAAAGATTCTAAAATGGGAGCAAGAATGATTAATGCCAGAGCAGAAACATTGGCAGAAAAACCTTCTTTCCGGTCTGCTTTTAAACGTAGACGCTGTTTAGTGCTTGCTGATGGCTTTTACGAATGGAAAAAACTCGAAACTAAAAAACAGCCTTACTACTTTCAATTAAAAGATAAACAGCCTTTCGCTTTTGCTGGTTTATGGGAAGAATGGCAGTCTTCTGAAGACCAGAAAATAGCTTCTTGTACGATTATTACTACAGATGCTAACGAATTATTACAACCAATTCACAATCGAATGCCGGTTATTCTCCTTTCAAAAGATTACGAAAACTGGTTAGACCCAGAGCTACAGGAAACTGAACTATTGCAAGAACTGCTACAACCATTAAAATCCGAAAATATGACGGTAAATGCAGTAAGCATAAAGGTTAATAATCCTAAGAATAACAGTCCTGAATGCATAAAGCCAGAAAGAGAGAAAAATTAACAGAAAAGGCGAGATATTTCAGTTAAATTAACAATGAAACCAAAATAGTAAGCAGTTAGAAGTTCACACCCTACGGGTGGATTATCAGTAATCACCATAATTATTGTCAGATATGCCAAGAACTCAGAAGAACGATAACTTTATAGATAAGTCCTTTACAGTAATGGCAGACCTCATATTAAAACTTCTGCCAGCGAACAAGAAAGCCAAGGAAGCTTTTGTTTACTATCGTGATGGAATGTCAGCCCAAGCGGATGGTGAATATGCTGAAGCTTTAGAAAACTATGAGGAAGCTTTGGAACTCGAAGAAGATGCTTTTGACAAGAGCTATATTCTTTACAATATGGGGTTAATTTATGCTAGTAATGGCGACCATGAAAAAGCCCTCGAACTTTACCATCAAGCATTAGAATCCAACCCTCGTCTACCTCAAGCTTTGAATAATATTGCCGTTATCTACCACTTCAAAGGTGAAAAAGCCAAGGAAGCTGGAGATAATGATGGAGGAGAAGCATTATTCGATAGAGCGGCTGATTATTGGGTTCGAGCTATTCGTATGGCTCCTAATAACTACATCGAAGCCCAAAATTGGCTCAAGACCACGGGACGTTCGCAAATTGACGTGTATTTCTAGTTATTACTAGTGGTCGGGACATCCAAAAATTAAATTAATCAATTCCTGCATTTAATCGGATTATCAGATTTTTTCTTCCCCTGCTTCCCCTGCCCCCCTGCTCACCAAAGCGATTGATTATTTTTTTAATTGGAAGTCCCGTCTGTCCCATTAAAAATTACTGGTGTAGAGACGTAGCAGTGCTACGTCTCCCGACCTTTGAAAGAAAACAAACTCATCAAAACTAACGGGACAGACCACTATCTCAACACATTAATTTTGATAAATATTTTTCAGTCATATTTATAAAACCGATTTCATTAAAGTAATTAATATCAATAGTATTTTTGCATCTACCAAAAGAAAGATAAGAATTTGAAGCATAATTAATAGAATTTAATTTATTTCCTTTCTAGGGATAGAAGTTATACTAACTTGTATTAATTTAAGCTAATAATTAATAAACAAATTAATCAATAAATATTTATATCCAGTATTTTGTCTTAAGTAATTATCAAACTTTTTACTTATATCAATTCTCTACATCGAAATAAAAAGGTTATTTTTGATGCTGTTTTAATTACAAAGCAATTTGGATATAGCCAATTAAAAGGAACGGTACATCTCATGAATAGAATAAAAAATAGTTTCACAGCTTCTAAAAAAGGTTTTGAGGCTGGCAATTTCATCAAGAAAATCACTCAAGTGAATAGTTTAATTGCAATTGCATTTTTCGCATTAGTACTAACAGGTTGTGAGGGAAGTGAAACGATAGGTACTGTAGAATCTACAGAACAAGCATCGCAAGCTACAAATACAGGAGACACAACTACATCACCCGGAAATACAGGTGCAGCGACATCAAATGTTCCTGACGCAAAAGATGGTACACCTGATGCGGAATTTCCTAACTCAGAACTTATTGGAAAAACTGTTACGGTAAGTACCAAAGTAAAGGAAATTGTTGGACCCAAAGCATTTGTTGTTTATGATGTGGAATCTCTAAGAGGACAAGAGGTTTTAGTAGTAAGTAATCAAGATGCTCCAGCTGTTGGTACAAATATCGAATTAACTGGTGTAATGAATACTTTTAATGCTGCTTCAATTAAAAAGGATTATGGCTTAGATTTGAATCCAGAGGTAGTTAAAGCTTACGCAAATAAACCTTATTTAGCTGCTCAAGCTATGGAAAAGGTTGATTAACTTTCCTGCTTATAAAGTTGAAATTTGAATTATTGAAGAACCCGGTTTTCGTAGGAAATCCGGGTTTTCGGATTGAAGAAGTTAAATAACCTTGTGTACTTTATATATGTAATTGATATTATACTTTTACACTTTTTCTCTTTTTAAGTAAAAATCCCATAGCAATCGCTCCTAAACCAATTAAACTACCTGGTTCTGGTACCGATGCAGATTCGTACTCAGATGTTTTTGCAAAAGCTAGTGTTTCTATTGGAGCAAGTGTAATTGGAGTTTCATCTAAAGTAACTGGTGGTTTGGGAATAAATCCTATTTCAGTATATAGGTGGGGGAGTGGTGTAGCGACATTACGACGACGGGTAATAAAAACGTCACCATGACCGCTGGTGTGGATACCGTTATCAATTACGTAGCTAAAATCTACCGGAACATACATCCCAGGACCAGGAAAAATCATGCTATCAAAAGCGAAAGTATTTGGTGCTGAACCTGGATATGTGTCGTAATTACCTCGGAAATAAATTGAATCTGCAACACCATTATTAAAAGTTACTTGAGTACGGTCGTAGGGGTCATTAGTTTCATCATAAACAGTACCCATAAAATCAAAGTTAAATGATAAACCACCACCATAACTGGTAATAGTTTCTAAACCGTTTCCTGTCATTTGATTTGCTGGAAGACTGTCGTCATAGCTAAAGAAACCACTATAAGTATTACCTGCAAGACTACCGGTCAAATTACGAACTTCAAAGTCGTAAGTAATTGTAGCTGCAACGGATTGACCAGCACTTATAGTTCCTAAGCTAACACCTAAACCTAAAGATAGACTGGTAAATGCTTTTAAAAGATTATGCTTAATTTTCATTTTTTATTATTACTTATGAACCCCGAACAATCTTTATATTAGGTAATTGACTAAGTAAATGTCAGCAGTTTTAGTTAAAGGTTGAATCAAGAAAAATGAATAAATTTTATAGATAAAAATTTGAATAATTTATAATTAAATATATTGATTTTATTTTTTCTTTATTAAGTATTTATAGTTATGGTTTTTTGATTCAAACTTGCTATATAAATGTAGTAAATTATTTTCGATATCTGGAAGAATACAAACCAAAAATAATTTTTTTACCTAATTATCTATTGAATTTACAATTATGCAATCAACGTATTTCTTAATGTAGAGTACAATGAATTAAAAAAAATTGCTCAGCCTATTACATTTTGGAGAATAGATTCGGGACTATTATAATTAGCAATTTAGGAAATTATTCTTCAGTTATTTTACTTACTCAGAAATACTTAATAGATAAAATATACGTTCTATTAGTCATCAGAAGTTTAGTAATTATTCGATATTAAGTGAAACACCTAGACTATTTCTAATTTTGCTAACACTCAGAAATGTCCCCTGCTCAAATAACATTACTCCGAAGTGGTAAGAGTACTTATTCCGAAATTAGATAAAATATCAAAACTTTCAAAGCTGACAAATGGCTTTTAAAACTTGTAATAATTCAACTGCACGGTTAGATTCCATTAAGTTTAATAATGGCATCAAGTGATAAGTGGTAGGATTTCCTTGTTGGATATACACAAATTGGTAATATTGTCCGTTTGTGACTAATCCCCAAACTGACTTTTGCTGCTGTAAGCTTTCATAAGCATATGTTAGAAGTTGAGGTAAACCTTCAAATGGGGAAATACTGCTATTTTTCGACTCAATCAACAAAATCCAGAAAAACGTTTTCTCTGCTAGTTTTTTAACTTTATTAACAGCTAAAATATCTAATCTACCAGTAATTCTTATATCTTCGTCTTCGATTTGAATTTCCGAGATATCTTCTTCTAACTTTATCTGAATTGGATAACTATAAAACCCAGCTAATCGCATCAAAGGAGCGATGACCAAGAATTTTACTTGTCCTTCAGAAATTTTTCCAGCAGTAAGGTAACGGCGAAAATCATCTCGAATTTGTAAAAGTTCCCGTTGTTCTACTTCTGCTAAAGGTTCGAGAGACAATAACGAACTAAATGAATCATTATAATTTTCTTGAAATCCTAAAAGACGTTGGACATCTTCTAAGGTTAAATTGCGAGCATTGAGAAGTGTCATGATTATATTATTTGTAATTTATAATTTAGGTTCTTCAATACATATAGGAATCCGGTTTGATTTTTGTTAGCGTAGCGTGTCCGATAGGACATATGAAATTAAGTATTTGTAGGGTGTG